>PCUD01000017.1 GCA_002786785.1 Ignavibacteriales bacterium CG18_big_fil_WC_8_21_14_2_50_31_20
TCAATTGAAAATATGTCAACATCACCAAAGTATAAAGATGTTGAATGTAATGGAATTTCCATAAAAATCACTAATCCAAGTAAAATTTTGGCATTAAAATTTGGAATAGAACTTCTTTATTCCATTCACAAGCTTTATCCTAATTATTTTGAATTTAGAAGAAATTGGTTAGATAAATTGTTTGGGAACAAAAACTTAACTGAAATGCTTAAAAATAATTCAAATCTAGATGAAATATTTAATTCTTGGGAGATTGAATTGAATAGTTTCAAGAATTTAAGAAAAAATTATTTACTTTATTAATAGGAAGTTATATGCGCCATATTCTTTGTTTTTTGCTGTTATTATCATTTTTTGCATGTGCGGATAATAAAACATCTGATAATACATCAATAGATTCCAATAAAATAGTGAGTGATAAATTAATTTCATCTCCTAAAGCAGATGGATTATATCTTAAATATAAATTAAAAGAAGGCGATAAATTTGATTATCAAATTAAAACTGTTTCTTCAAGCACACAAGAATTAATATCTGATTCCACAATTACTACTAACGTGAATCAGACAGTTCAATATAGAATCAATTTATCTGTAGATCAAATAGATGTTAATAATTTGGCAACAGTTACTGTATTTGTTGAATCGGTAATTTTAGATGGAATTATTAATGGTCAGCCAATTTTATACGATTCTAAATATATACAAAGTTCACAAGAAAGAGTTATGTTTGCTCAATATGAGTCAATAAAAAACAAAAGTTTTTCTATTAATGTGACTGTAAATGGTGAAATTACAAAAATTTATAATATGGATTCGATTATAAATGAATTACTTTTGATTCAAAATCAAAAGAATAATGCTACCAAAGAACAAAAAATTGAACTTGAAAATAATTTTGTACAATCGGCTCTTCGCCCTCTTTCGGAACAACTTTTTAGGAAATTTCCTACCGAAGAAGTTACATTAAATTATAGCTGGATAGAAAAGTACTATTCGCAATTTGCACTTTTTCAAATAGAAAATATTGCAACATATCAAGTTGATGAAGTTACAAATAGTGAACAAGATTCCTTGGTTCTTATTAGTGCTGGACTTTCAATTAATTGGGTTGGTGAACACAATGCAAATGAACAAGGAATGACATTTTATTTTTACGACCCTGTTGTTTCGGGTAAAGGTACTGTTAAATTTAACAAAACATCAGGATTAGTTACTAATTCAAACACAACAACTAATATGGAAATGGTTACAGATATTACGGGAGTGGATGAAAAGAAAGCCCCTTTCAAAGCTAAAAGAATAGATAAAACTTCAAATACAAATATTGTTAAGTTTGTTAAATAGTCTTTAACTAAAACAAAGAGCAATTTAATGCTATTGCTCTTTGTTAGAATTTATAAAATAAATTACGAGTTATTTTCAAATACTTTTACAACTATTTTTGAGCCTTCCTCTTTTGAAACAATAATTTTTGTATTTTTTACAATAAAATCGCCTTGTGAAACAACATCATAACGCTCGCCATCAATCGTTGCCGTACCAGCAGGACGCAAATCAGTTAAAGTTTCACCAACTTTACCAACTAAATCATGATATTCTTTTTTTGAGGTGTAACCAGAATTTTCTTTTATACTTTTATTTAGAATTAATTTATTCCACATAGTAGATTTTGGTAATGTTTTTGCAAGAAAATAAATTATAATAGCACTTAATACAAACGAGCTGGCAAGTTGAATAATTGCAATAGAAAGTATGTCAGTTTCAATTAATGGAAAATCGGAAACAAGTCCCATAAAAAGACCAGCAACAATTAAAATAATTCCAGCAATACCAAAAATTCCAAATCCTGGAATAACAAATATCTCCAATAATAAAAGCACAACACCTGCAACAAAAAGCAAAATATCCATAATTGAAGCAATTTCTAAAATATAGCCAGCACCAAAAAATAAAGCTAATGCCATCAGTGACGCGGTTCCAGCAAACCCCCAACCAGGAGTTTTAATTTCCATAAACATTCCAACCATAATTATCATCATTAAAATGGATGTAATAATTGGGTTGTTAATAAATCTTATGAATTCTTCACCCCAATTTATATCGAGTTGAATTATTTCTGCATTTTGATTATTTGAATATTCTAATACTTCAATAATATTAGTTAAAATCGTATCAGCAATTCCATATTCCAATGATTCTTTTGAAGTTAGTGTAATTAACTGTGTACTATCTACTAAGCCTTCAATCTCAATTCGTTCATCAACCATGCCTTCTGCAATATCAGTTCTTCTGCCTGTACGCTCTGCTGTTGAGCGCATTTCCGAACGCATGTAAGACTGAGCCTTTTCGGCTTGCTTCTTTCCTGCTTGATCAACAACAGTTGTAGCACCAATTGATGCTCCAGGAACCATTATAATTTTATTGCAAGAAAGTGCAATTAATGAGCCAGCAGAAATTGCACGTTTATCAATAAAAGCAATTGTTTCTACTTTTGAATTTAGAATTGCATCTTTTATTTGAGTAGCTGCATCAACTCTTCCACCAAAAGTATTAATTTTAAATATTATGAGAGTAGCTTTGTTATTTTCGGCTTCAGAGACAACTCGTTTTACATAAGGAGCTAATCCAAGGTCAATATCACCTTCAATTTTAGCAACATAAACTTGATTATTCTGAGATAAAATTGTGGAAAGTAATACGAATAAAAAAAACAATATTTTTTGAAGCAGTTTCATAGTTGCACCTATTTTTTCTTACTTAAAATATAGATAGAATTTTTGAAAAGTTCAGTTCTATATTTAAACATTTAAATTTTATTAGGTAATAACATCAATTATTTCATTTTTGGAAAGCGTAATTTAACATTTTATAAACGAGCTTAGCAGCAACAAAATTTGAAGATGTATGAAATTTTGATGGTGCTAATTCAACCAAATCAAATCCAACAATATTTTTCTTTTTTCCAACAAGTTTAATTAAATCTAAAGTTTCATCCCAAAATAGTCCGCCAGGCTCTGGAGTACCAGTTGAAGGCACAATTGTTGGGTCAAGTCCATCAATATCAAAAGTTATGTAAACGTTGTTAGAAAGGCTTTTAACCACCTCATTTTGCCATTTTTTTTGTGATTCTGCTTGCCTTATTTCTCGCGCGTAAAAAGTTTTAATTTTATCCTTTTTTATTAAATCACCTTCAGCTTTGCATTGTGCTCTAATTCCAACTTGGACAATATTTTTGTTAAATTCATAAACGCGGCTCATTACTGAAGCATGTGAATAAATACTTCCTTCGTAACTCTCGCGTAAGTCAGAATGAGCATCAAACTGAAGAATTGATAAGTTTTCATATTTTTTGTGATGGGCTAAAACAGCACCCAAAGTTACAGTATGTTCACCACCAAGCATAACTACAAATTTGTCGTCAACAATTAGTTTTGAAATATCTTTTTCAATTTTATCAATAGCATTTTTTGATTTAAGTTTGTCAAAGTTACTAATTGGAAGAGTCGCAATTCCCTTTTCAAAACAAAGTTCTTTATCCATCTCTTCATCATAAAATTCAACATAATGTGAAGCTTTTAGAATTTCTTTTGGCCCATTTTTAGTACCCGAACCATAGCTCACAGTATTTTCCATTGGAGCAGAATATATGACAATTTTTGAATTTTCGTAAGATGAGTATTTTTTGTCAATTGCAAGATAATTTGATTTTGTAGATAGAGTTTTCATATTCTTTAAGTTAGTTCAGAATTTAAGTTTTACTAAAATAATATTTCTGTCATTTCAAATCCTTTTTGTTGTTGAGTTCCGTAATATCAAACCAATTGACAAAAATTTCCTCCCGATAAATATATCGGGAGATAAATGACAATAAAATATTATTTGTTATGTAAGTCCTTCATTCAAAAATATTATTATTTTGAATCTTCTTTGCCAGATGATTCAACAAGAGCAATAGCTGTGCGGTCAAATTTAATCTTGATATTATTACCAAAATCAATTAAACAAGTTTTATCATCAAGACCTGCAATTGTTCCGTGCATTCCACCATTTGTTACAATTTTATCACCTTTTTTTATTGCACTTAATAATGCTTCTCTTTCTTTAGCTTTTTTTTGTTGCGGACGGATAATCATAAAGTAGAAAATTGCAAAAATTGCACCGAACATTATTAAAGTACTAACCATGCTTCCGCCACCAGCTGCATCTCCGCCTTGAGGTGCCATTGCTAATAAGTAATTCATTTTAACTCCTTTGTATTTATTGATAATTTATTTATAATTTTATTTTTCCAGATAGTAAATGTGTCATTCATAATTTGTTTACGAGCCTCCTTTACAAGATTAAGATAAAATTTCAAATTGTGAATTGTAGCCAACTCATAAGCCAATATTTCGTGAGCATTAAATAAATGTCTTAAATAAGCTTTGGAAAAATTCTTACAAGTATAGCAATCACAATTTGGGTCAAGAGTCGAAAAATCATCCTTAAATGTTGCACTTTTAATAGTAACAATACCTTCAGATGTGAATAGATAAGCATTACGCGCATTTCGAGTTGGCATAACGCAATCAAACATGTCAACTCCTCGCTCAATTGCTTCAAGAATATTTTCAGGTCGTCCAACACCCATTAAATATCGAGGCTTGTTTTCTGGAAGTATGTCAGTTGTAAAATCAATAATTTCATACATGTTTTCTGCAGGCTCACCAACGGCAAGACCACCAATTGAATACCCATCAAATCCAATTTTCATTAAATCATTAGCTGAATTTTCTCTTAAATCTTTATAAACACTACCTTGCACAATTCCAAAAAGGAATTGCTTATGTCCATATAATGGCAAACTATTTTCAAAAGCTTGTTTATTAAGAATTGCCCAATCGGATGTAAGTTCTTTCGATTTTTTTGCATAATCGTAATCGCAAGGATATGGTGTGCATTCGTCAAGAGGCATTATAATATCTGCTCCAATCTGCCTCTCAATTTCTATTACTTTTTCTGGAGTAAATAAGTGCTTTGAACCATCTAAATGAGAACGAAATTCCACACCATAAGATTTCAACTTACGTAATTCTGAAAGTGAAAATACTTGAAAACCACCACTATCTGTAAGTATTGCTCTATCCCAATTCATAAATTGATGAAGTCCGCCAGCCTTTTCCATTATTTCCATTCCTGGTCTCAAATACAAATGATAAGTATTACCAAGAATAATTGGAGCATCAATTTCTTCCTTTAAAACCTTTTGAGTAACAGCTTTAACCGTGCCCTGTGTTCCCACTGGCATAAAAATAGGAGTTTCAATTACTCCATGATCAGTTGTGATTTTACCGGCTCTTGCCTTGCAATTTTTATCTTTTTTCTGAAATTCGTAAAACAAATTTAATTCTTTTAATTATTGATATTTAATAATGTAAAATAGTGTAATTCTTTATTATCTTCCATTAAAATTGAATTAAACCAAATCAATTCCATTTTAATTATTTAGTCATTTGCACAATAAATAATGGATAATTCTTTAATAAAAAACAAATATTAAATAATATTTAATATTTAAAGGTTCTATTAATAATATTCTATATTTTTATATATCTGTTAATATAAAAATAGCAACATTTTTGTTTTAATAATTTTGGAATATGTTACCAAAACATCTTATAAAAGGAGATTTAAAATTGCAATTTGAAAGAACTTTAGGATTTGATAAAGATGGAAACTCCGTTTCTGGAAATAAAAAACAACTTATTCAATATATAAATTTAAAATTGGCAGCAAAAGGATATCCATTTTACGGGTCACTAAATAAGAACAAATTTTTGGAAATTGCTGAAGATCTAATTTCAAATAATCAGGAAAAAGAAAGACTACTTTCAAAATATTTTTGTCCAGCTGATTTTAGAATTCAAAAATTTTTAGATAAATATTTTTCCACTGTTATTGACACAGAAAATATTCAATTACCACATTCCACATTTGAATTAGACAGACATGGAATTGCGAGGATATTATCTATTTCTCCAGATTCCAATAAATTTGAATCGGATATAATTTCTTCGTACAGATTAAAGCAAGGTGTATTACATAATCCGAAGAATGATAGAAGAACAACAAAAGGTGTATTTCATATTGCGGAAGGTGGATTACCAATTCCAGATGATAAAATTGCAGTTCCTCTAAACGTGGCGGCAAATCTATTAGAAATTGCATTAAAGCCACCAACTGAATTACTTAAACTTCCATATACTGCAAATGAGGAAAAACAAGCTCAACTATTTGTTTCGCTCTTACTTCGCCCAAAAGTATCACCTGAAGTGCCTGGATATTTAAATGAAAAGTCGATGGAAATTCGGTTTTTTGCTCCAGGAAATTTAGTAAGCAATTTAGATTTTGTTGAGTCAATTTTTGGAAATGCTGGTAATCCATTTTTACCACAAAATGATGCTGCACTTGACAGCGAGCATTGGAACGGTCATACCGGAAGCATTTTATTAGCTCCGCATATTATTGGTTGTTTAAAAAAAGAACTTGGACTTCCAAACAAAACCAATGCAACCGAAAGACAACTTAGAGATGGAATGTATTGGGAAAAAGAAAATGAATTATATAATAATGGCAAACCATTTAAATTAACAATACGCAATTCCGAAGGTATTATTTTTACTATAATTGCTGATAATTATTTTGGTTATTCAAAAAAAGAAGTAAAAACTCAAATTAGCTTTTCGGCAAATCTTTTTGGAAATTGTGAAGAGGAACATTCCGGTGGAGCATTAGCTTTCCCTTCATATAGCCAAACAGAAGCATTTCATAATGATGAGAATGTTCCCAAAAATAACCACTCTTTTGAACAAGTAATTAATATGTATTCTGAAATTATGGAATTGCACGATGACGGTTATGGTGTTGATAAATTATTTTCCAATATAATTTATGTTCCAGAAAATGTTGAAATAAGTATCAAAAATCAGAAAGTATTTTGGTTAAAAAATGGTTATGAAAAATCTATTAAACTTTTACCGAATAATGTTTATATACTCCCCGAGGGATATAAAATTAGAATGGAAAAGAAACCAAATGCTCCTTCTTGGCGGTTAGTGGGAACAGTGCCCGAAGGAACACTTTGTCATAAACCAAGCACAGTTTCTGGTGGTGGAAAATCAGAGATTTCTAAATCCATTTCTGATTCTATCCTTTCCGGACCATTTTTTGTTGCTGATTTTGAAAAGGATTTTAAATTAGTTGAAGAAATAATCAATAAAGATTATGGATTAAGATTTTTAAATAAAGCAAATTATTCACCAGAAAAACCAAGCCGAAAACTTCTAAGTCAAAGCAGGTCTTTAGGTTCAGTTATTAAATTGCTTACCCCTTCACCAAATGAATATACAGAGGAATTTAATAATTGGTTGGAATCAATTCCACAGTACATTAAAGGTTTTGTTTTAATTATTAAACGTTTTTATAAATTAGAATGGGGTGATAATTGGAAAGAACATTTTAGTGTTGATACGGTTGATGGTAAATTAGGTCACGAATTACAATATCATAACAGACCTTTAGTTGCAAATTATTTAAGAGTTGGATTTGAAAAAAGCGGAGCTTGGAGAACATTCAAATTGCGTCAGGATTTTGTCGCATCCGAAAAAATTCAAGTTGAAGATGATATAACTGTTTCAACTGTGGTTCCAACTAACAAATTAGAATATTTGAATAATAATTATACTAATCGAAGTTTGAAATTTGTTGATAATTGTGAATATAGATTTTTTCAACGTCCTGATGAAGCAATTAATCGTGGTTATGATAAACAAGCTGAAATTGACTTATCGTCGCCAAATTCTTTTATTTCTAATTTTGAGCCATTAACTGTTAAAGACGCAAAAGAATTGCTTGAAGATGCTATCGGTTTTGATAAATTTTCCAAACCTATGCAAGATTTAATTAGAGAAGTTGCAAAAGGAAATAGTTCTGAGTATTTCATTTCCTCTGCTCATCCTAGGATTGTTGATGGTGCGCCAAGCAAAAATGTAAGATACTTACAAAACAGACCAGATATTAAGAATCCTTTTAATAAATATGTGGCTGAAATTGCAACTCGGTTTTTTAGAAAAATTCCATTAAATAAACCAGTTCTAAATCCTGTTAATGCTGTATTGCCTGGAAGAAGAAATAATCCAAAAGAACCTGGAATTCGTCCATTATCTGTTTTTAATCCTATTCATTATCAAGAACTTCCTGAATTATTTATGGATTTTATAAGTAGTTTAACTGGTAAATCACCTTCAACAACTGGAGTTGGTTCAGAAGGAGCATTAACAAAAGCACCATTCAATGCACTTTTGCCAGTTACCGATTTGAATAATGCATTGCTTTCCTTTATTTTAACTGGATATAATGCTTTTTCAACTGCTGCGGGATTTATTGGAAATATTCGTATTGACCACGATATAAGTTTATTAATACCAGAAATTTGGAGCCGATTATCAGTATATGAAAGAAATCCGAGTACTTTAATTAGAGATGGATTTCTTGAAAAAATAAACGATTTTGAATATAACGACGAAACAATTTTAGCTTGCAGATTAGGTTACAGAATTACAAATAAATTTGTTAAAACATATTTTGGAAGAGTATTTGAAAATCCAAATGCCGTTTTTAGTACTGAAATATTAAAACCAGAAACTCAGGATATAGAAACATTTGTTGATGGAATTAAAAATATAGTTGAGGCACATAAAAATGTTGCTGAATCATATTTTAGGGATGGAAGTGTTGAAGCAGCCATTCCTCCATTAAAAGCTATTTTGTATATTATGGTTTATGGCAAATATGAAGGGAAAAACATAAACAATCCTGAAATTAGAGATTTATTTAACCGAGAAAACGTTATTAAAAGTGATTGGTACATTTCAAGGCTAAAAGCAAAACAAGATAAAGATATTGCATTGTTCAACTTTCATATTAAAAATTTAAATTTGTTTATTACAAAGAAAAATTACTCCGATGTTGTTGATAAATTGGAAATTAAAAATAGATTACAATATGCAAAAACTGAGTTAACTTATTTACAATCACAGAATTATTTTAACAATTTAGTCGGTACTTTAGGATTGGATTTAGTTTATAAATAGTTTTGATTATTAGAGAATATGAAGAAATTATTTTTCTTCTATTCTCAATTTAATTAGTTCAATTCTTTGTTTGGAAGAATGGATTATTTCCACATTAAAATTTCCAATTTTATATGCTTTTTTCTTATTGGGAATCATTCCTAATTCAGTTATTATATAACCAGCAATGGTTTCATACTCCCCTTCAGGAATGTCAATATTAAATTCTTCGCGGAGTCTATCAATTTCATATTTTCCACTTATGATAAATAAATTATTTTCAATTTTCTTGCAAATTTCTTCATCCTCATCGTACTCATCTCTTATTTCACCAAGCATTTCTTCAATAATATCTTCTGTAGTTACAATTCCATCGGTTCCACCAAATTCATCAACAACAAGAGCAATAGAAATTCTTTTATCTAGTAATTCATTTAGTAATTGCAAACTTTTTTTAGTCTCTGGAACAAAAAGAATATCTCTTCTAATTTCACTTATTGATTTTGGAAATTTAAACATATCCAATACGTGTATAAAACCCTTTATATTATCCATATTTTCTGAATAAACAAGTATTTTGGAATAACCTGATTCGTTGAATAATTTAATTGCTTCTGTAATTTCAGAATTTATTTCGATTCCAATAATATCAGTTCTTGGAGTCATCACTTCATATATTTTTTGCTCACCAAGTGAAATTACTTTATTTATTAAATCAAACTCATCCTCGTTTATTGTATTTAACGTTTTGCTAGATACACTCTCACTCAACAAATATTGAATATCCTCTTTATCAAAAAGATGACTAATCTTTTCCTCTTTAATATTTGCCGAAGAAACAATAAAATGAGAAATAGCAGAAGTTATGGAAACTAATGGATAAAGAACTATTGAAAATGCCCGCACTGGAACAGCAGAGAAAAGCACAAATTTATCAGGGAATTCTCGAGCAAAATATTTTGGAATTAACTCACCAAATACTAATAAAAGTGAAGTTGATATAATTAAAATTGACAAATCACCATAACCCAAAATAGATGTCAAAAACAAAGTAATCATTGATGAAAAAGTGATATTTACAATGTTGTTGGAAATTAATATTGTTGAAAAAAAGGATTGCTGACTTTCCATAAAATATGAAATAATCTTTGCTGAAAAGTTGTTTTTCCTTGCACGAAGCTCTATTTTTAATTTATTTGCTACAACAAATGCAATTTCCGAAGCTGAAAAAAATCCACTTAATACTAACAAAAATGTTAAGCCTAAAATTTCTAGTTCCATTACTTAATGAACCTCTTCAATTACAATATTATGGATAAAATATTCAATTTCATTTGCACTATCGGTTAAAAGTATTTTTATATCAACATTTTTACTTGTATCTAATTGCAATGATAATAACATTCCTTTAATAGTTGAAAATGTAATAATTTTTATATTTCCACTAAATTTTGTTTCCATATTAGGAGTAAACTGGTAAACATTTTTATTGTCCTGCATTATAAAAATTGTTTTAATCGTCACAGTCTTAATATTATATTCAGAATCATCAAAAATATTTAATTCTCCTGTAATATTAAATCGTGGTTTATCACCAGGCATTTTGTTCACCCAACAATATATTTGCTTATTATTTATTCGTAAATCATTTTCATAAATTAATTTTTCTCCCACTTCAGCATTTTTAATTTCAGGTAGTGACGAAGAACATCCATTCAAAATAATCAAAAATAATATAGCAATAAAATATTTTGTGTTTTTAATTTTCATAAAAATTTATTTGGCTAAAAAGCTGCTACTTCCTCATAAGTTCCAAAATGTTTTTTTAATTCGTTAACCATTTCACCAAGAGTAACATAATTTTCGGCAGCTTTGATAAATACTGGCATTAAATTATTTCCATTTACTGCAGCTTCACTAATTGCATTTAATGATTCTTGAACTTTGGAATTATCTCTTCGTGCTTTTAATGATAAAAGTCTTGCTTTTTGCTTTTTTTCAACATCTGGTGAAATTTGCAAAAGTGGAATATCAATAACTTCGTCATTTTCAACAAATTCATTAACACCAACTATAAACTTTTCTTTTCTCTCTAATTCTAGCTGATATTGATAAGCAGAATTAGCAATTTCCTTTTGGAAATATCCAGCTTCAATTGCAGGAATTACACCACCATAAGAATCAATTTCCATAAAGATCTTTTCAGCTTCTTCTTCCATTTTATTTGTCAATGATTCAACGTAATAACTTCCACCTAGCGGGTCAACTGTATTAATTACACCAGTTTCGTAAGCAATCAATTGTTGAGTTCTTAAAGCAATTTTAACAGCTTTTTCACTTGGTAAAGCTAAAGTTTCATCCATAGAATTTGTATGCAAAGATTGAGTTCCACCCAAAACGCCAGCTAACGCTTGAATTGCGGTTCTAACAATATTATTTTCAGGTTGTTGAGCCGTTAAAGTAGCACCAGCGGTTTGGGTATGAAAGCGTAACCACCAAGAGCGAGGATTTTTAGCTCCATATTTATCTTTCATCCTTTTAGCGTAAATTCTACGAGCAGCGCGGAATTTTGCAATTTCCTCAAAAAAGTCCAAATGCGAATTAAAAAAATGCGAAATTCGAGGAGCAAATTCATCAACATCAATTCCTCGTTCAATTGCAGATTCCACATAAGCAAATCCATCAGCAAGAGTATAAGCAAGCTCTTGAACAGCCGTAGAGCCAGCTTCACGAATATGATAGCCACTTACAGAAATGGGATTCCATTGAGGCACTTCGCTTGTACAATATTCAATCATATCCGTAATAATCCTCATTGAAGGCTTTGGTGGATAAATATATTCCTTTTGAGCAATATATTCTTTTAAAATATCATTTTGCAATGTTCCACGTAACTTATCAAACGAAACACCTTGTTTTTTTGCTACAGCTAAATAAAATGCAAAAATCATTGCTGCAGGAGAATTGATTGTCATTGAAGTTGAAACTTTATCAAGTGGAATTTCATTGAACAGAATTTCCATATCTTCGAGCGAAGAAATTGCAACACCGCAAAGACCAACTTCGCCATCGCTTAAAGAATCATCGGCATCGTAACCCATTAATGTTGGTAAATCAAATGCGACAGATAAACCGCCTTGTCCAGCATTTAGTAAATATTTAAATCTTTCATTAGTATCTTCTGGAGTTCCAAAACCAGCAAACTGGCGCATAGTCCAAGTTTTGCCTCGATAACCATTTGTGTGAATTCCGCGAGTGTAAGGAAATTCGCCAGGAAAATTGATATCGCTTAAAAAATTATCATCATTTAAATCAT
>PCUD01000107.1 GCA_002786785.1 Ignavibacteriales bacterium CG18_big_fil_WC_8_21_14_2_50_31_20
TCAATAGTATTTTTTATACGATGTTCCAAATTAATTTTTAGCTCGTCTGATTCCAAAGTACTAGCAAGATAGATGCTATCATAAGCAATGTTTAAACTTTCCCAAAACTCGGAAATTGAATTTACCAAAGCATTGTTGTTTATAATTTCAATTTTTTTTGCAGCGTGTAATTCCATTCCTAAGTATGAATTAATAGAACAAAAGTCATTTTCGATATATATAGAAAGATTTTTTTTGTTTTCACTTAAAGAAATATTAGAATCAGAACTAAAGTGTGCTGTATCAATAAATTTTAAAGTAAAATTGTTTTTGAGAGAAAAACTTAAAAGTTCATTAACTGTTTTGTTCAACAATCCAACAACTAAAATTCTGTTTTCGTTTTCCACGCTGGTTAAACGTAAAGTTCTAATAAGATAATCGGAAGCATTTAACATTGGAAACAGAATAGAAAACTCCCACTTTATATGCTCTTCAAGACCAGAGCTAGAAAGAGATTTTTCGTAAGGTATTTCAAAAACTTGAAATTCACTTAATGGCAATGAAAAAGAAATGTTTTTACTTTTAAGGGCAATTCTATTAGAAATCGAATTAATAGCAGTTTGGAGAATGGAGATGATTTTTATTTCTTCTACATTAAAATCAAATTCTTCGTTAAAAATGTGTTCATCCACATTCTCCAAACAATATTTTGAAGATTCTTTTACAACCTCAACAAGCTGTAATTTGTTTTTTGTTATGTTAAACCCAACATGATTAAAGTTAGAAAACATGCTGATTTACTAATCCCAAGATTCGGTATTCAACAATGCGTCAGAATCTACATCTCCAATTTTGTCATCGCTATCAGGGTTTTTAATTAAATAACGCTTTCCAATTGTAGTAATTGAATCAATTTTTACAATTTTACCTCGTCTGTCAATAACAGTATCAACTTCCAATAAAGTATCAACGTTTACAATAAATAGTCTTCCAGATTTTGGAGAAATGTAAAGAGAATCGTAATTAAAAGGACCAGAAACCAAGTTAAAAAATGGATTTTTGGAAACCAAAATAGTTGAATCGCCTTTTATCGAATAAACTTTTACTGTATCAAATTGTGTCATAATTTTAAGAAGACTTGTATCGGTTCTAATAAAATTAATAAGGGAGTCTAAATTATCGGTATATTTACCAAACTTCTCATTATAAAGAATTTGAGCTTGTTTAAGATTTTTCATTCTTAAACGTGATTCTTGTTTGTTATACTCACGAGTTTTAACAATTTGGTTAGGACCAGTAATTGAAACTTGAATTAATATTACAACTAAAACAACAATTATAGCCCACAGACCAGCATGTAAATACCAAGGTTCTGCTTTCTTATTCATCTTACCTCCAACGGCTTAAATTACTCTATTCGATAATTAATAAATTTTTAAACTTTTCTAACTTTTTTTCACCAATTCCATTAACGTTAAGTAAGTCATTTGGTGAAATAAACTTGCCATGACTTTTGCGGTATTCAATAATTTTTTCAGCAGTTTTTTCACCAATTCCAGGAAGCAAAATTAGATCTTCTACATTTGCAGAATTGAGTTTAACTTTTGTTATTATTGATTCTAATTCATTATCACTAAAATCATAAAGTTCTTGCTTATAATCAACCTTTTTTTGATTGATTTTTGTGTTGATGCTATTTTCAAAAAGAGAATCCTGTGCCGAATAGTCAAACTTTTTAAGTTCTGTTAATTCACTTTTGTATTTAATATAGTATGCAGCAATTCCTATTAAAAGAGAAACAAAAACAAAAGAAAGCACTTTTGTTTCAATTTCGGAAAACCCAAACTTGCTTCCTATTTTCTTAAAAGAGCTAATAGTAATTTTCCTTTAGCTTTATGCACTATAAATGTTTAATTAACTTTGTGTTCTACTTAGCTTCAACTTTAATATTTGGTTGTTTGTCCAACTCTTTTAATAATTCCTTTTCCTTAGAATTTACTTTTCGAGGAACATGAATATTTATTTTAACAAGTTGATCGCCGGCACCATGACGGTTTAAGTGCTGAATTCCTTTTTCTCTCATTTTTAAAAACTTGCCAGATTCTGTTCCAGCTTCAATTTTTAATTTTGCTCTTCCATTTAAAGTTGGAATTTCAACATCGGTTCCTAAAACAGCTTCTGGATAGCTAATGGATAATTCATAAATAATATTATCTTCATCGCGAATAAAATATTCATGAGGTAATTCGCGGAAAATTGCAATTATATCACCAGCCGGACCACCATTTTTGCCAGCATTTCCTTCGCCTCGCAATGTCATGTAGCTATTATCAGAAACACCAGCCGGAATATTTATTTTAATTGTAGATTCTTCATTAACTCTTCCATCACCTTTACATGTTAAGCATGGCGAAATTATTACTTTTCCGGTTCCGCTACAATTTGTGCAAGGAGCAATATTTACAAACTGTCCAAACATTGAGCGAGAAACTTGTTTTACTTCTCCAGCCCCTGAGCAAACAGAACATGTTTTATAACTAGCAGTATCTTTTGCACCAGTACCATTACAAGTAGAGCATTTTGTGTGTTTTTTTAGTTTTACTTTTTTTGTAGTTCCTGCAGCAATTTCTTCAAGAGTAAGTTTTAAAGTAACTTTTAAGTCTTGACCAGGAGTTCCAGACGCACGTTGTCTTCGTCCTTGACCACCGCCACCGCCAAAGATGTCATCAAAAATAGAACCACCACCACCAAAACTTCCGCCGCCAAAAATATCGGAAAAGTGGCTAAATATATCATTTGCATTACTAAAGCCATGAAAATCCTGGCCACCTTGCATACCTTGATGACCAAAGCGATCATATTTTGCCCGCTTTTGGCTATCATTTAAAACTTCATACGCTTCGGCAGCTTCTTTAAATTTTAGTTCAGCATCTTTATCGTCAGGATTTCTATCAGGATGATATTGCATTGCTAATTTTCTATATGCTTTTTTAAGTTCATCAGCAGAAGCAGTTTTGCTAACTCCAAGAACTTCATAATAATCTCGTTTTGCCATTCTTTTTATTCCTCAGAATTATTTTCTGTAACAACTTCATCTTCAATTTCGCGGCTAACAATTACTTTTGCGTGCTTAAGTACTTTGTCTTTATACATATAACCAGATTCTACAACATTTATTACGGTATTTGCTGGAACGTCTTTTGATGGTTGTTGCAATAATGCTTCGTGATAATCATGATCAAACTCTTTACCCATAGCATCAATTTTAGTTACATTTTGTTCTGTAAGAATTTGAGTAAATTTATCGCCAACTAATTTTAAGCCTTGTTTAATTGCATCAATGTTTTCATCGTCAATGTGAGAAAGTGAACGTTGCAAATCTTCATAAACGGCAAGTGTTTTAAGAATAAATGATTGAGCAGCGTACTTAAAAAGCTCGTCCTTTTCTAAGTCGGTTCTTTTTTTATAATTTTCAAATTCTGCTAATCTTCTAATTAGTCTATCGTTTAATTCCTCGTTCTTTTTTTCTAATTCGGCAATTCGCTCTTTTGAGTCAAGGTTTGATTCAGACTTTTCCTCAGCTTTTGCCTCTTCGTTTTCGTCGATTTCAATATCGATTTCTTTCTTGTTCTTTTTCATATTTTTCCTATATATCATTTTTAATTCAAGTTTTTTGTTAATAATTTCGCAATATATTCAACAGTAGCAATTACTTTTGAATATTCCATTCGTTTAGGTCCAACAATACCAACGCTTCCAAGAGCATTTCCAACATTATACTTTGTTGTAACAAGACTGTAACTAATAAATTTTTCTTCTAAATTTTCAGATCCAATTTTTACGTTTATGTTTTTTTTCTCGTTGGAAATACTATTATTCATTAAATGAACAATTACATCTCTATCTTCAACCAATTCAATAATTCCTTGAAATTTATCCAACTCTTCAAATTCTGGCTGAGCCAAAATGTTTTTGGTTCCGGTAACTACCGATTTATTATCATGCTTATCATTAAATATTTTATCAACCGAATCTAAAAACACTCGTATTATTGGTTTATATTGAGTTGAATAAATACTTTGAAAGCGTTCAATAATTGTTTCACGAATTTCTGAAAATTTTAATCCAGCAAGACGTTGGTTTAAAGCTCTTTGAATATTTGATAAATCTGATTGACCAAAATTTGAACGTAATTCAAGAGTTATTGTTTTCACTAATCCAGAAGCAACTGAAACAACAACTAAAATTTTTGTGGAAGAGAGCTTAACTATTTGAATTTTTTCCAAAATAGAATCACTTAATTGCGGATAAGTAATACACGCAAGTTGATTTGTAATATTGCTTAAAATAGTAGAAGTTGCTTTTATTATATCATCTATATTATTTGATGAACCAATAAAAGCTTCAGCAGCTCGTTTTTCGGTAATCGGTAATTTTGGAACTCCCATTAATGAATCAACGTAAAATCGATAACCTTTATCGGTAGGTATACGTCCCGCAGAAGTGTGTGGATGACCCAGCATGCCAGAATCTTCTAGAGCGGACATAACACTGCGTATTGTTGCTGGCGAAAAACCCACATCGTATTTTTTTGAAATGTTGCGTGAGCCAACGGGATTTGCGGTTAATATATACTGATGTATAACATATCGCAATATCGACTTTTCTCTTTCGCTTAATTCTAAGTTATTCATTTTTAAATAGTTAGTGTAAAAATTAGAACTATAAATTTAACAAAATAAGTCTAAATTTTTTGAAATTCTTTCATAAGCTAATTAGATGCTTATATTTGTGTATGGATTCCTAAAGAGGGACAAAGAAATGCAAAGCAAACTGTATAATTTATTTCAAATAGTTTTCCTTTTATAAGTTAAAATAAGTAGTGTAATTAAATTAAAATTGTTTTTTTAGTGTGAAAGTTTAAAAAGAAATTGTTGGATATTTAGTCAAAGCAAAGGATATAATTGCAGTTTTTGTATGCCATATTGTATGATTACTATTTTTAAATGGATGCAATTAAAAAAAACGTTAAATTTCGCACATAAAAAAAAGATTTAATTCATTTTTTTAGAATTTACCTTAAGTAATAACAAAGAATTTGAAATTCATTAGGAGATAAAAGAATGTGGATAACCATCGGCATATTAGTATTAATTGTTGTTTTAATATTTGTATTTGAATATCGATTAAGAAAGCCAGATCAATTGGTTCTCTTTGAATCTGATGGAAAAATTAAATTAAAAAAAGCGCGATTTTACCCAAGGCATTTTAGTTTAACTTTACCCAAAACAACATATTCAACTCAAATGAATATTGAGGCTTCAGCAAAGGGAAATATTGATATTAAGGTAAAGATTGCAGTAACGGTTGCAGCCGCCTTGGCAAATATTCCAGAATTAATTAGGGTTGGTGGTTGGAACCAAAATGCTGTTGCTAAAGCCGAAAAAGAACTTGAAATTTTGATTCATGGAATTGTAAAAGAATATGCAGAAAAATTTGAAATAGAAGAGCTAACGTCTTCTAAAATTTATGAATATCTATTACAGAAAATTAATATTAATATAAAAAATCTTGGTTTAGATATTATTTCTTTAACAATACAATCTTTTGAAGCAATTGATTCTAAAATTGCTGATGCAATGCGTCAACAAGAATCAGCAAGAATTATGGAGCAAACCGAAAAATTGAATCAACAAGCACGAATTCAGGCAACAAAAGCCAAGTTAAAAGCGGATGAAGAAATTTTGCTTCTCGAAAATAATCTTGAATTAAAAAGATATGATTTAAAGAAAACAGAATTGGAAAAAGAATCAGAACTTGCAAACAAAAGAATAGAAGATGAATTAAACAGAAAAAGAATGCAGCTTGAATTGGATAAAGAAGAATTGAATATGCTAAAAAATAATCCAGAACTACTAATGCTAACACCACAAGCAGCACGCTTAGCCGAAGCAAGTCAATCGTTAAAAAATGCAAAAACAATTGTTTCATTGTCACCAAACGATTTTTCAAGTGGCACAGAACTAATTGGAATGTTTCAGCAATTTTTGCAATCGGCAGTTAGTACTTCAAAAGGTAAAATTGAAAAAGACAGATAAAAAACACTCTTTAATTACTGTGAAACGAGCAATCAAAAACACTTATACACAAGAAGATGATTTTAATTGCGAGTTCCATCTGAAAAAAAGACAATTATAAACAGATGAAAAAAAATATTAATCCATTAGAGTATTTTAATCTTAGGCCGATTAAGGCTGCAAAAGTCTCGGAAGTTAGCGAGGCAACAGCATCTTCGCCAGTTCCAGTTGAGGAAAGAGTCAATTTCCACATTGGCAATCCTGTGCAAGACAAGGGACTTTCGTCGGCTTATTTGAGAATGATTTTAGGGATTGATTTTCAAAGCGAAGAATTAAATGAAGACAATTTAAATGCAATTTTTGAGCATCTTGAATGGGAAAATAGCGATAAACCAAAGTTAGAATTTTTCAAAGATTTAATAAAAAAAAGCGCCCCCTACATGCCTCGTGGAGGTTTTAAAAAAGGTGAACCAAGTTATTTAGTAAAATATTTTAACGAATGGCTTGTTAAAAATCAGCAAGAGCCATTATCATATAATCTTGGAGAATCATCTGGAAATAGGGAAATAATTTTAGCTTCGGGTGGTATTTTTGAAGCATTAAGAATGTTGCTGCACACTTTATCGGAATATTTGGTCAATCTTCCTACAAATGTTTTTTCTTTTTCGTTTGATTTACCAAAGCATTTATTAAATTTTCCCTCTGTTAATTTTCAACTGTTATCTAATAATGAAAAAATATTTATTGAAGAGTTAAAACAAAATTTGGAAAAAGCACCAAATATTCCAAGTTTTTTGTTGTTGGGAAAAAACACAAAGGAAGAAACAAGACGGATTCTACGTCTATTAAGTTTAGAATTCCCTCTCTTTTTTGTTGAAGTAAACAACGCTCCAAATCATCTTTCTCTTGCGCGCGAAGCAAAAATGATGAACAGAGTACTCCGTTTAATGACTCCAGAAATATTTTCTAAGTCGTTAAAAAATTTATCAATTGTCTTTTTTGCAGGCAATTCTGATTTCATAAAAGTTATAGAAAACATTCATTTTCAATTAAAGGGAACGCCATCAGCCTCAGAAGTAGAACTGCTTTCATTTATTCTAAAAGAAAATTTAATAAAGGCAAGTAATAATGAGACAAAACCCAATTTAGTTGTGGAACCAACTAATGAGTTATTTCCAAATTCGGTTGTTGACAGCAATTTAGGGGTTAATTCTTTTAAGCATTTTGAAAAAAACTTAGAAAATATAATTTCGCGAAGTGAAATATTTGTTAATAACATAACCGAAAGAGTTTCAAAAATTGAAAATGAGCTTGCAAAAAAAACAGATTTATCATCTGCAATTTTTTCATTTGATAAATTTTTAAGCACAAAAGCAAATAGTTTATTAACAGAATTTATTGAAAACATTGATTCGGAAAATTGGGCTAAGGATTTAGAAAATAGTTTTCTTTATATGTTTTTAAAGCATCATTCGGAATATAGAAGAGAAAATTGTTTAACCATAAGTGGTTCTTCCCGTTCTGGTTTGGGCCTGTTGGGTTTTCATTGTGGAATAAAAGAAGTTGTTTTTCCCGATTTAAGCTGGACTTACGAACATTGCTTTCCATCCGTTTCGGCTGTTTCATTAACAGACGATTTTAATCTGGATATTGATAAAATAATTGAAAAAATCAATTTAAAAATTTTGAAAGACCCAAATTGGATTAAATATGGCGCCGTTGCATTAAACAATCCACATAATGCAACTGGACAAGAGTTTGATAGCAAAATTTTAAAGCAACTGATTAAATGGCTTCTTGAAAAAAACATATTTATAATTGATGATTTGTCCTATCAAAATGTTGCTCCAATTGGCAAGTTAAAACAAATAAAAACAATACGTCAATTAACCGATGAATTAATTGAAAACGGCTACATAACTGAAAAGCAGTCAAATAATGTAATAACAATTCATTCGCTATCCAAAACCGATTCCTTTGCTGGGGCGCGTCTTTCGGTTATTGAAATTCGAAACCAAAAATTATTCAACAAATTAAAAACTATTACCTCAACAATAAAACCAAATATTGGTGCAATCTTTTTGGCTTATCTTTTTTACAGAAATAAAAATGAAACAGCAAACGCTTATTGGAAACTTCGAAATTCAATTTTTGAAGAAAGGATGAACGCCATAACAGAAGCCGTGCAAAATCTTCCTGATGAAAGAAATAAATTTAACATTACAATAAAAGCTCCCAAAGGCAGTATGTATCCGCAAATGATAATTGATAAATTACCATCTGGATTATCACTTGATTGGTTGGCTTCTGGCTTGGCGAGACAAGGAATTGGACTTATTCCCCTTTCTACTTTTGCACGAACTGAAAAAGGATTTGAAACGGGACGAAAAAAATTCCGATTAACTCTTGGAGGTTCTGATAGTGCGGAAATTCTTCGTAAAAAAACGAGAAGAGTTTTAATTGATCTTAACAGAATGATTGCCGAAGAAGCTACGAATTATAATTTAAAGCAATTTGCTGTTAAACAAAATGTTATAAAAGAGTCTTTTGCTAAAGAAAATTCTATAATCAATTGGAACAACATTCAACAAAAAATATCTAAAGAATGCAATAAACTTTACGCAAAACAATCGCAACAACATGTTGATATATTAAGTGCCTCACAATATGAAAAAAATTTTATTGAAGACTTTTTACCCGAAAGATTATCCGTTTTTAAGCAAAGATTTATAGATAGATTAACAATTGCTATCGAAATAGTTGATTTGGCAATAGCCGACAAAGGCAAAGATTTAATAAAATCGCTTGAATTAGAATTTTTCAAAGACAGTTTGGAACGCAGAGAAAAAGTTTTTAGACAAAGATTATACGACAGAACCGTGCATCCAACACAAATGTATTCGTTAAAAGTTGAACTGATATTTGAAGAAATAATTTTACGGTTAATTAAAAATGAAAGCATTATACCAAGTTTGATTAAAAATGCAGCAAATGAATTAATTAAAGAATTTTTAGGGCTAAATGTTGCTATTGTATCAAATCAAGAACCACAAGAATTGGTGCTTGACTTAAATACGATGATTGCAGTTGAAAACTATACTAATTTGTATTCCGACAAACCTTTTAAAACATTTTTGTCTTTTTGGGGCGATTGGGATGGAAGTAACAGACCCTCGGGACAAGGTCACAGTTTAGTTGCTGCGGTTTTAATTGAAAATGTTGCTCGTCAATGCAAATTAATTCAAACCCTTTTAAAAGTGGATAAATCTGTTATAATTGAACTGGCACTTCTTCAAGAAATTGAAAAACTACCTGAAACAAATAAACGCTTTTCAAATTTGTTAATCAAAATTTCTGATTTAACTCATCAGCTTGAAAAAAGATTTAAAGGAATTCTTCCATTTAATTTAAAGCCTGGAAAAATTAGACAAATTGGAATGAAGTTGCACATTACTCAAGATTCTTTAACTTCTTTGTGGCATCATAACGACCGGCTTGAGCGAAAAATGCTTGAACTTCGGAAACAACGAAAAGATACTTTGGAATACTATTTTTCGTTAAACAAAAAAATTAGAAAAGCACTTTTTGTATCACTTCCAATAATTCAAAGGAATATTAATAATCGTGAATTGGCTTTAGAAGTGGTATTATTTAAAGATTTATTAAAACGATTTATTATAACTCCACGTATTCATCAAAAATTAATTACTGCACAAGACCAATTTGCAATTGATACCACAATTCATAATATGGTTGAAATAAATGAAATTGCAGGAAAATATGGAAATCCTGGAATGGTAATGGCTTTGCAAGTTAGTATGTCAACAAAGCCAGAAGCTTTGATTTCGTTGGATAGAAAAATGCGTGCTTATCGTGAACAAATTTTGCGAGATAATCATGAACTCGAAATTCCTTTTATTTGGTTAGTTCCATTATTTGAGGATATTGTTTCGGTAAAAAATCTTAAAAATTACCTTAATAAAATTTGGGAATATTCCTTACAAAGCAGAAGATTAAACCAAGAAACTGGCGAGAGATTTGCCGAAATTATTACAGAAATATTTGTTGCGGGCTCCGATTTAAGTCAACAAGTTAGCCAAACTGCTGGAATGCATTTGTACAAAGAAGCCAAGCACGAACTAACAAGTTGGCTTGCCGAAAAAGGTTTAATAGGAATTGTTAGAATGAAAATGGGCAGCGGAGAACCAATGCAAAGACAAGGAGGTTATTACTCTCCTGTTGTAGGTAAACCAGCGTTTATTAAATCACCAGATTCAATGAATAGGTTTTCAAAACACTTAAATGCATCTACAAAAAAAAGCACAGAATATGCAGCTACCCCTTTACTTGGAGTTTTTGCTGGTGGTGATTTACGCACATTTCAAAGCAACATTTCTGAAAAATTGCGTTACATTTCTGTTTTTGATTTGGCTCAAATGCTTTATCATATAAAAGAATCGCAAAAATTCTACGAAAATGAAATAGTTAGAGCTGGTGAACCACTTGTTGAGACTAGATTGCAATTCAAAACGCGTGGATTAAAAGAATTGGAGCGTTTAACCGTTGGAAGAAAAGATAATCTTTATGATGATTTTCTATTAATTGTAACTGAAAACTTTAGACAAATTTTATATGGTAGAGAAGAAGATGTTGTTGGAATTCATGCAATTTCATATTTTATTTCACGAACTACACCACCACTAAGAGATAGACCAACTGTTCGTCCAGGACAGGGAACAACAAGTGCAGTTGGTCAAAAAATTCTTGAAAGAATAGCAGATACAATTCCATTTTCGAGTTATGGCAGTTTACTTCGTGCAATTTCACATAACCAATCACAAACAGCTGTTCTTGGAATTAATCAGTTAACTACAGGTTTGTTCCGCGCACTGGATAGTTTTTCTCAAAAATATTCTGATTTAGGAGAATCTGCCAATCTAATTGAAGATAGAATTCTTCCTAATCTTCCAGTTTACGAAATTTTGCATACATTACGTATTTATCACGATGTTGATTTGAATTACCTAAACAGAATGGAAAAAGAGTTTCCAGCGGGCAATTCCGCATTTCTTGCTTTAAGAGAAGATATTGATTCACTTGGAAAGTATTTAATTCTTTTTCAACGAGAACTTTTAAGAAGACATGGACTAAATGTAACCGATTTTTTTGATGGTGATAAATTTATTTCTAATTTATTGCCAACTCTTCGTCCTGATTTAGCAATTGTTCTGCAACCTGATTTTTTTAATACAAATTCTGAAGTCTTTCTCGCTTCCATCAGCGGTGAAGTTGATTCAATATGGTTTAACGAAATACAAAAACTTCTACTTATTTCAGAAAAAGTAAAAATTTGGCGGTCAAAAATGTGGAACTTGCTCGAAAAGCCAGTAACACAAAGAGTGGCAAGTTTTGTGGAATTAGCAATTTCTTTGTATTCTTTATCCTCTAATTCACAGACAAAGGAGCTTTCTTTTGCTCCTAAAAAACTTAAACTTCCAACCGATTTATCAAATGTTTTAAAAATGTCAAACGATGACAATATGCACCAATTTCTTGCAGCCGCTTTTGAGTATCTTTCAGTTATTAGCGAAGGAATGGTGGAGGTGCCTATAAATATTATTCGTGCAATAAAAGAGGTTGAGCGAATTATTAAAATTGAAGAACAAGCATTATCACCAAAACAGCAGGATTTGTTGAGGTTTTATTTGCTTCAAATTGCGCGCTTAACGGGTGAAAACGGTTAACGCATCTTATTTTGATCGAATCTTAATAACCTTATAACTTGTTCAAAAATTAAATTAATGTGTAATATTATAAGACATTAAAAATGTTTGTTTCTCATTCTGGAACACAATAATTTATAGTTACTATTTAAAATATGGAAATACTATCGATAATTAGAGGTAATGATTTGGCACTAATTTTGCAACAAATAATTACTTAAAAATTAAACAATAAAGTTAAAAAACAAAAATGGAGACTAAATTGAAAAAACGCACACTATTTGGAGTTTTTACAATTATATTCTTATCTTTTCTATTTATCGGGCAAAATATTGCACAAGATAAAGCATCCTCTAAAAAGAATATTGCAAAATTTTCTTCTATTTCCACAAATGGAAATCAGAAAGATGCAAAAGGTGAAAGCACTGCTATTATAACAGACCCGGACAAAGGTCAAACAATAGGTGGATTGGTAAATCCTTATACAAGCACCAATAACAATTATTGGGCTGGAACTTTTAAAGGTACTGTTGATGAAAGTAATGTAAAATTCTATTGCATCGATTTGGGACACAACTTGGTATATAATGAAGAATACACCGAT
>PCUD01000074.1 GCA_002786785.1 Ignavibacteriales bacterium CG18_big_fil_WC_8_21_14_2_50_31_20
TTGTTATTTCTCTTGTAAATGAAAAAGAAAAAGATAATATAATTCCATTTAATGAGAAATATATTGTAAAACCTTTTGTTGATATAACAAAGGTTGAAGATGAGGCATTTATTTCGCAAGGTTTTTCGATTTCTGAAAATTTGGATGTTAGAATTTTAGCAGTTGGCGAAGGACATAAAGAATTAGTCGACTTTGGTTGGATTGAAAATGCTGATACAAAAGAAATTGTTTGGAAGATGACTTATCGAAATTCTGAATATGCTGGTGGAAGTAGAAAAAATAGAATTGCTGATGAAGTGATTCAACTGCCTGCTGGGAATTATGTTGTTTACTTTGTTACTGACGATTCACACAATTATCAAGACTGGAATGATACACCACCAATAGATGAGGAAAAATGGGGAATTAGTTTGTATTTCCAGAATAGTGGAGGGAATTTTTCAGCTGAACTTTTTGAGGCAAATAAGTATGTTAATAAAAATATAATTGCACAAATAACCAAAGTCTTTGATGATAAAGAATTAAAAAAAGATTTTTCAATAAGTAAAAAAAGTAAAATTAGAATTATTGCTTTGGGTGAAAGTAGTGGAAATGATTTAGTAGATTATGCATGGATAACTGATAGCAACGGTAAATTTGTATGGGAAATGAATTATAATGAAACAAAACACGCTGGTGGAGCTGAAAAAAATAGAATATTTAATAATTTAATTGAACTTGAATCTGGTAAATATTATTTGCATTTCAAAACCGATGATTCACATTCTTTTGAAGAATGGAATTCTACACCACCCGATAATCAGCAAATGTTTGGTGTTACAATTCTATATGAAAAATAAATTAGGTGAAGCTATCTCAAAAGTGAAATTATGTAATTCCAACATTTTTCTTACATTGGAGTTTGAGATAGCTTTGTTTAGATTTATAAAATATTAATCAATCAAAAATTTGTGTAACTCTTCAACAGTTTCAAAATAGTAATCACTTTCCATTTGCAAAACTTCTTCTTTTGCATAGGAATCCCAAAGAACGGAAGCAATTTTAATTCCAGTAGCTTTTGCAGCTTTAACATCAGGTGGGGCATCTCCAATCAATAAAACTCTATCACGATTAAGTTTGTACTTATCAACAAAAACATCAACACCTTCTGGAGAAGGTTTGTGCCCAATAATATCATCACCAGTTACAATCATGTCAAATTTATCTTTAATTCCTAATTCATCAAGAGTAATTTCGGTTGAGCCTTTTCCTTTTCCAGTGTATACCGAAAGTAGAATTTTTCTTTTTTTTAATTCATTAATCAAATCTATAATTCCATCAAAGACTTTTGCCATTTTATTGTGGTTATCTTTGTAAAATTTGTAATAATCAGTCATTACATTTTCAAAATTATCACTAAAAAGTTGCTTAATTATAACAGCTTCAGTAGGACCAAATAATGCAATTATTTCATCAGGTGAAGTAGTTTTTCCTAAAAATTTTTCGGTTACGTGGTTAAAAGTTGCAAATATTAGCTCATTTGATTGCACAATTGTTCCATCTATATCGAAAATAATTCCATCAAATTTGTTCAAATAGGTCCTCAAAATTAAAATATTCTTTGTGTTTACCTGTCCTTAATGTTAATAAGAACAACAATAAATTTAAGTATATATCAGTTAATCACCCACTATATTAAAAATTATAATTTCGCCATCCATATTGGAAGCTAGTAATCTTTTTGCATCAATTATTTGTACTGAATGCATTCGGGCTGTACCAAGATAAAGCACAGACCTAAATTTAAATTTATCATTTATTCTGTATATGTTTCCATTTTTTGCAGAAAAGATAATTCTATTATTCCATTCAATTGGTTTATTTGGAGTTGTATCTAAACCAAAATCTACATTTACAGTTTTAATTAGATTTCCATTTTTGGTTGAAATAACGTGAAATTTGTCTTCTACACTCTTAATAAACAACTGGTTCTTATCTGCAGATATTCCAATTGATTCCCAAGTATTATATTGATTTTTTTCCCATTTTGTTGTTCCAAGACGAATATCAATTGTGTGAGCAACTTTGTCGGGTGTGGTTAAATATAAATATTTCCCATCATTTACAAACTCACAAGCAGCAGGTGAATAGTAAAAGGATTTATTTCCCTGCCATTTCCAAATTGTGGATCCAGTATTTGCATCAATTGAATAAATATGTGTATCCCAACTTCCAAAAATAATTTGATTGCCAATAACTTGTGGAGCATTTTGAATCATATCTTTTGCTTCATTATTTGTCCATATTTCTTGTAAAGTTTCAAAATCGTAGCAATAAGTTTTACCAGAAGTTGTTGCAATTATTAAGGCTGCAGTGGATTTTGTTTGTTTTGGAATTATTAAGTTTTTAACCCCTTCGTGATTAAATAGTACTGGGTCGGCAACAATATAATCGTCAAAGCCAATTGTTTCAATTTGTTCACCGTTATCTGGTTCAAGAATTGTAAGTTCACCTTGAACAGTTGTGACAACAAGCTTTTCTTCTGCAATAATTGGTTTAGCAGTTATATCACCAAAAGTGTCATAATCCCAAAGTAATTTTCCATTTAAGTTAAAGCAGCTTACCAAGCCTGTAAAATCTGCAACAAAAACCTTTTCATTCCAAAATAATGGGGGAGCAACTAAAGTCGTTTTTATTTTTTTCTGAAAAGATATTTCAGAGTTGTAATTAATGAACTGAGTTGAATCTACTAAAGGAATTGTGAGGTTTTCAGCTTTGTTTATTTCGCCCCAAAATTTAGGCACATTATCTTTTTCAACTTCAAAAATATTGATTTTAGATTTTGTGTTTTCAACTAATAAAAAGCCATAACTATTTTGATTTTTACTAATTGTAGCACGCGCCATAACTGCTGGGATTCCATTAAAATTAGTAATTTGCGTTTTATGACCGTGACCATAAAGAATTGCTTTTATTTTATAATTTCTAAGAACATTAGTGACTTTAAACCAATTATCAATATCTTCATTTAATGGATGATGAACAGCAAAAATTATTTCAAAAGTGGAATCAATTCTGGATAATTCATCTTTTAACCATTGAATATCACCTGGTTTAATATGCCCACCTCCACCAATTATTGGAATTGCACTACTAATTCCAATAAAAACTGTTTTGTTCTTTTTGTAAATAAATTTATCATCATCCCAAATTTCCGTAAACTTTGAACATCCACTATTACTCCATTTAGTATCGTGGTTTCCTGGAATAATTAAAAGAGGTTTTTCCAAATTATCTAAAATTTGTTTTGCCTTATCAAATTCTAAATTTTTTGCCTTTTCAGTTATATCCCCAGTTGCAAGAATAAAATCAACATCCTTAATTGAATTTATTTGGTCAACAATTTTTTTAAGTTCCACATCAGCGCTATCAAATCCAATGTGTGTATCAGTAATCCAAGCAAATTTTTGTTGAGCAAAAAACGTATTTGTAATTAGCAAAAAACAAAAAAATAATTTTTTCATTAATTCTCCAATAATTGAAGTACAATTTAACTAATTGAGAATTAAAAATTAAGTATTAAGGATTAAAGAATAGTACAAATTGTGATAAAGGTAAATCATAATGAATACTACAGTTTTCGAAGGAATTGCAATCTGTAATAAATGGTTTAAAATTTAAGCAACTTTTATAGATTGCAGTAGAAAAGATACTTTACAATTACTAGAAAATTCGAATAATTAGATTCACAATCACATAAAAGGATATTCCCTATATTTTCTTATATTTGCATCTTAAAAATAATTAGGAAATATGAAAAATAAAAAAGCATTATTTATAATTTTTATTACAATATTTATAGACTTACTCGGATTTGGGATTCTGATTCCAATTTTACCAACTTTTGCCAGTAGCCAAATTGGTATATCCGATTTTGGAATTGGGGTATTAGTTGCAATATACTCCTTAATTCAATTCCTTTTTAATCCAATTGTTGGCAAATTATCAGATAGAATAGGAAGACGACCAGTTATTTTAATTTCACTTTTACTCACTTCTGCTTCATATATAATATTTTCTTTTTCAACTACCTTTTTACTCATTTTTCTATCAAGAGTTTTAGCAGGTCTTGGGGGAAGCAACATTGGAACTGCTCAAGCTTATATTGCTGATATTACTGATAAAGAAAATAGAGCACGAGGTATGGGAATGATTGGTGCAGCTTTTGGGTTAGGATTTGTTTTTGGTCCAATTATGGGTGGTTTTCTTGCACATTATGGATATGAGTATGTTGGATATGCAAGTGCATCATTTTCATTTTTAGCATTTTTGTTTGCATTTTTTATGCTGCCAGAATCTGTTAAACAGAAGAAATCAATGTCGGGATTTTCAGTGAAAATCTTTAACTTTGTAGATATAAAAAACATTATAAAAATCCCTAATATAAGAGTTTTTATTTTTCTATTTTTTGTAATTATCTTCTCAATAGCAAATATTTATGGAACTTTTGCTCTACTTGGTCATAAATATTATGGGTTTACAAATCGCGAAAATGGTTATCTTTTTGGAATTATTGGAATTGTTAGTGCAATAATTCAAGGCGGTTTAATGAGAAGAATATCAAAAAGTTTAAGCGAAAAAAGCATGCTTTACTTAGGAATGTTATTTTTAATGATTGGGCTTGGACTTTTACCTTATGGAATAAATTTTACTGGTGTTGCAATTGTTTCGTCAATATACGCCATTGGTGCTGGAATACTTCAACCAACGATAATTAGCTTAGTTTCTAAATATTCTCCCGAGGAGCAGCAAGGTGCTGTATTAGGTTTTAATTCATCAATGGGTTCACTCGCACGAGTTTTAGGCCCACTATGGGGTGGTTTTGCATTTGAATTTCTAGGTTATGGAGCACCGTTTGTAACAGGTGCAATTTTTACATTTTTAATTTTGCTAGTAACTATATATTTGATTAAAACCCAAAAACTAAATATTACATAAATGTTTAAAATAGATAATATAATATTTGAAAAACCACTTCTATTAGCTCCAATGGAAGATGTAACTGGTCTTGGTTTCAGAAAACTCTGCAAAGAGCTGGGTGCCGATATCGTTTATACCGAATTTGTAAACTCTGATGGCTTAATCAGAAACAATAAAAAAACTGCTAAAAAAATGGAAATCTGCGAAGAAGAACGTCCAGTTGGAATTCAGATTTACGGTGCCGATATAAATTCGATGGTAGAAGCCACTAAAATGGCTGAGGAGCTAAATCCGGATATAATTGATATCAATGCTGGTTGCTGGGTAAAAAAGGTTGTAAAGCGCGGCGCAGGCTCTGGTTTGTTAAAAGATCCAGATTATATGCAAGAAATGGTTAAAGCAATTGTTGATGCGGTTAAAATTCCAGTTACAGTAAAAACTCGTATTGGTTGGGATGCAGAATCTATAATGATTTGTGAAATTGCAAAGCGTTTGGAAGATGTTGGAGCAAGACAATTAACAATCCATTGTCGTCATAGTAGACAAGGGCATGCGGGTGAGCCAGATTGGTCATATATTTCTAAAATTAAAGATGTTGTTAATATCCCAGTTGTGCTAAATGGAGGAGTTTTTTCTGCTCAAGATGCCAAAAGAGCTTTCGACGAAACTGGAGCTGATGGTGTAATGATTGCTCGTGGAGCAATAAATCATCCATGGATTTTTAAGGAAGCAAAATATTTAATTGAAACTGGAAATATGCTCCCAGAAATAACTAATTATGAACGAATTCATACTGCTTTAAAGCATCTTAAATACGAAATAGAATATAAAGATGAACCTCGCCAGGCAATCATTCCATTTAGAAAATACTATACTGGTTATTTAAAGGGTCTGCATCATTCATCAAAGATTAGGCAAGAATTAATGAAATATATTGATTATGAACCAATTGAAGAAATTTTATTAAAATATTTGGATGACTTAAACAATATTACTGAAAACTAACCAATCTTTATTTTTGATTAAAGAAATGAACTTAATATGAAAATTAAATTGGCAAAAATAATATCCTACATATTTGTTCCACCAGTTAGTTTGATGATTATTTTTATAATTATTGCAAATCAAATATATATTGATACGCGACTAAAATTTATGACTTTAGTAATAGCAGCAATGTTTGGATTTATTCTGCCAGTATTCGTCTTTCTCTTTTTGCGTAAAAATGGTAAAATTATTAATGACGATGCAACTCTAAAAGAGGAAAGAACAGTTCCATTCTTAATTGGAATTGGTTTAGCTATAATTGCCCTTATTTTTTCCTACTTTCATGAATTACATTCTTTAATTCTTGGGCTTTGGATTTCCTACATCCTTATTCAAATAGTAGTTGTTTTAATTAACTTGAACTGGAAGATTAGTGCTCATTTAGTTGGAATTGGAATACCTTATGCCACATTTATTTTCTTGTTTAAAACGGAATTTAGCTATATTTTGTTTATTCCTATTCTAATCGGTTGGGCTAGATTAACCTTAAAAGTACATACACCATTACAGATTGTTGCTGGATTCTTGTTAGGAACAATTCCTACTTATTTTATTTTAACTCAATTCATTAAATTATTTTAACATTCTACCATAATAAAAACCTATAATTGAATTCGGGAGCATATAAATTTATTGGCAAATTTATACCTATTCATTAATCCAAATAGAGAATAAAGTTAGATGCTCCACAGTGGGAGCATTGCAAATAATAACTAATTGAAGTGGGAGCATATTTTGTTTTGTTAACTTTTTACCATAAATGCTTAATAATCATTCATATTTGAGCATAGTTAAACACAAAACAGAATCATTTAAATAATCTATTGAAAATGTTTCATAGAAACTATAAATAACTTTAATTAAAAATAGATTAAATCGTTTAATTATAATGGTTTATAGTAGTATAGATAATTAATAAGTTTGAATAAATATTTATGTAAATTTTGTGCTGATGAAGTAGTAATTTGAATAAATTATGCTCCCAATGTTTATAATTATACTAATTATATTTACTAAAAGTTCATTTTATAAGATTATATTAATAATTACCGGAGCAAGTCATTTACAAGACTTGATTTGAAGATTTGAATTATTCATGAGTATTTTTTAACAATATATGGACCAAAATTGATTGCTCCCAAAAACACAATTCTAATTAAAAAGTAAAATTGTGACAAATTAAATTGTCATTCCAAATAATAAATTAGTAACTTTTATGTGAAAAAAATAACTGAAATTTAAGATAGAATAAACCAAATAATTATTTATAAATGAATAAAGTGAGGTAATTATGGATTTAAAAAAACTGATAAGAGATGTACCAAATTTTCCAATTGAGGGAATTATTTTTAAAGATATTACAACTTTATTAAAAGATCCAAAAGGTTATTCTGAAACATTAGATAAACTTTATAACTTATCTAAAAACAAGGGGATAACTAAGGTTATTGGAATTGAATCTAGAGGATTTATTTTTGGCGGAGCATTAGCCGAAAAACTCGGTGCTGGATTTGTTCCAATACGAAAGCCTGGTAAACTACCTTCTGAAACTGTAACTGAAAGTTATGAATTGGAATATGGTATTGATTCAATCGAAATGCATAAAGATGCTTTGGAGCACGGGGACAAAATTTTACTTCATGATGATTTACTTGCAACCGGTGGCACAATGGAAGCAGCTTGCAAATTAGTTGAAAAGCTGGGAGCAGAAATTGTGCAAATTTCATTCTTGATTGATTTAACATTTTTGAATGGAAAAGAAAAGTTAAAGGGATACGAAGTTCAATCATTAATTGAATATTAATTTGTAGAGATATGCCGTGGCGTGTCATAAAATATTACACCAATTTGATTCATAAAAGTTGTATCATATTGACACGCGGCAGCGTGTCTCTACTTCCAATTAATTGGTGCAATAACTACAACAAACTCACCTTTTAATTGATGTTCTGATAATGATTGTAATATTTCATTTGGAAACCCGCGCCAAATTTCTTCAAATTTCTTGGTTAATTCACGCCCAATTGCAATAATTCTATTTGGCATAAATTCATTTAATTCATTTATTAATTTTTCTATTCTGTACATAGATTCATAAAGCACAATTGTTCTATCTTCTTCCGCTAATTTTTTAAGTTGTTTTTGTCTTCCTTTTTTTTGAGGAAGAAAACCTTCAAAAATGAAAGAGTCGGTTGGCAATCCTGCAATACTTAATGCCAAAATTGCTGCGTTTGCACCTGGAATTCCTACAACATTAATTCCACTCTTTTGCGCAGCATTTACTAAGCGAACTCCAGGGTCAGAAATTGCTGGAGTTCCAGCGTCAGAAATGAGAGCACACGTTTCACCATCTTGAAGCCTTTTAATTACAGCATCAATTTTTTTTTCTTCCATTCTGGCATTAAATGAGACTAATTCTTTGTGTAAATCATAATGTTTAAGTAAATTTCCAGAAGTACGTGTGTCTTCACAAAGAACAAAATCAACTTCTTTTAAAACTTCCAAGGCTCTAATTGTAATATCTTTTAAGTTACCAATTGGTGTAGCAACAACATATAACATCATTATTCTCATTAAATTAAAAACAAAAAATAGGGAATAAAAAATAAAATTGTAAAAAGAGTTTTTTTTGTGAAAATTAAAGACGAAAAAGATTAAATTTTTCAAAATTTTATTGCAAATTTTTATTGGAATTAATTAGATATAATTAGTTGTAAAAATATTTTGCCATTAAATTAAAAAAATGTTACACTTACTATAACAATTAAAGAGTTTTATGTCAGCATCAACAAAATTATCATCATCTGTAAAAGCATTGTGCTTTCTTTCAGTGAGCTATCCTTTACCAAAAACAAGCAAGGAAATTGCAGAGAACACTGGTATAAACGCATCCAAACTTCGTAAATTGCTCTCTTTGTTATCCAAAAGCAAAATTGTAATAAGTAATCAAGGTACAAAAGGTGGGTTCCAATTATTAAAATCACCCAAGGAAATTAATCTTCAAGAAATATATTGCTCAATTGAAGATAGAAAAGCGTTTCACTTTGATGTCTCGGAAATTGTTGGGCAAGATGATTATGATTATTTAGGATATTTTAATAATTTATTTTCGTCAATTCAAGTAGATATTGAAAGCAAAATGACAAAAATTTCGCTTTTATCAATAATGAATTATTTAAATATAAAATCAAATTTTAAGTAACTGAAATTTAATAAAAATGGAGTACAAGATGGAATTCTTAAAAAAATTAGGAATTAAAAAGAAAAACTTTGGAGCTTCAACTGGTGTTAAATGGTTTGGTTCTGAAACTAATGAAGAGTTAAAAATATATTCACCAATTAATGGTAAATATTTAGCTTCTGTTTATCAAGCAAACGAAAAAGATTATGAAAAGGTAATTGCTAAAACTCACGAAGCATTTAAAGAATGGAGAAAAATTCCAGCTCCAAAACGTGGTGATGTAGTTAGAGAAATTGGAAACAAACTACGCGAATATAAAGACCCATTAGGCAAATTAGTAACATACGAAATGGGAAAATCTCTTCAAGAGGGCTGGGGTGAAGTGCAAGAAATGATTGATATTTGTGATTTTGCAGTAGGTCAATCACGTATGCTCTATGGAACAACTACGCACTCAGAAAGACCTAACCACAGAATGTATGATCAATATCATCCACTTGGTGTTGTTGGAACTATTTCTGCTTTCAACTTTCCAGTAGCTGTCTGGTCATGGAATGCAATGATTGCAACCGTTTGCGGCGATACTAATTTATGGAAACCATCTTCAAAAGTGCCTTTGACTGCAATTGCTGTTCAAAATATTGTAGGACAAGTTGTAAAAAAACATAAATTACCCGAAGGTTTATTCTCGTTAGTAATAGGAAAAGGCTCATCAGTTGGTGAAAGATTAATAAATGATAAACGAATTCCACTTGTATCCATAACTGGCTCAACAGGTGTTGGAAGAAAAGCAGCTCAAAAAATTGCTGCACGTTTTGGCAAATCAATTTTGGAATTAGGTGGAAACAATGCAATTATTTTAACACCTGAAGCAAATCTTAAAATGGCTGTTCCTGCAATTGTCTTTGGAGCCGTTGGTACTGCTGGACAAAGATGCACATCTACGCGTCGATTAATAATTCACGAATCAATTTATGATAACGTAAAATCAATTTTAGTCAATGCATATAAAACATTAAAAATTGGCTCCCCTATGGATTTAAAAAATCATGTTGGACCACTTATTGATAAATCATCTGTTGAAGATTTCAAATCGGCAATTGAACTTGTTAAAAAAGAAGGTGGAAATATTTTATTTGGTGGAAAAGCTCTTTCTGGCAAGGGATACGAATCAGGATGTTATGTTGTACCAGCACTTGTTGAAGCAGAAAATCATTACGAAATTGTTCAAGAAGAAACCTTTGCTCCAATACTTTATTTGTTAAAATATAGTGGTGATATTCAAAATGCTATAGATATTCAAAATGATGTTGTTCAAGGACTTTCATCTTCTATTTTTACAGACAATATGCAGGAAGCAGAAACATTTCTTTCAAACTGGGGAAGTGATTGCGGTATTGCTAATGTTAATATTGGTACATCGGGAGCTGAAATTGGTGGTGCTTTTGGCGGAGAAAAAGAAACTGGTGGTGGACGTGAGTCAGGTTCTGATTCTTGGAAAGCTTATATGCGTCGTCAAACAAACACAATTAATTTTGGAAAAAATCTTCCATTAGCTCAAGGAATTAAATTTGATATTTAATTTTCGCTTAATTCAAAAAGCTGTTCATTTGCGTGGACGGCTTTTTTATTGAGTAATTGTAAAGATTCATTTTTTTATATAAAAGTATACGAGAAATTTAGATTAAAATGCAGAAAGAATTTATTTGATAAAATAAGATTAAGATGATAATGTCATCAGGATATTATAATGAAAAAACTAATTGGAATAAGAAGGGAAGACAAAAATATTTGGGAACGCCGTGTTCCATTGATTCCAGAGCATTTGAAGAAATTGAAAAATGATTTTGGCATTGATACAATAATTCAACCATTTGAAAGACGAGCATTTTTAGATAATGAATTTTTAGAAGCTGGAGTTACAATAAATGAAGATTTATCAGAAGCCCCAATTGTTTTTGCAGTTAAAGAAATTCCCAAAAATCTTTTACAAAATGATAAAACTTATATTTTCTTTTCGCATACAATTAAAGGTCAAAAATACAATATGCCATTATTACAAAAACTAATGGACTTGAATTGTACTTTAATTGACTATGAAGCAATTGTAAATGAAAAAGGAAAGAGGTTGGTTTTTTTTGGAAAATATGCTGGTCTTGCTGGAATGATTAATGCCCTTCATGGTTATGGAATAAGATTAAAGAATTTTGGTTTTGATACTCCACTTCTTAAAATTAAATCAGCTTATCAATATGATTCAGTAGAAGATGCTAAAATTGATATTGTTAATGTTGGAAAAGAAATTAAAGAAAATGGAATTGAAATAAATAATCTTCCGTTGGTTTTTGGATTTATGGGTTACGGTAATGTTTCCAATGGCGCTCAAGAAATTTTTGACTTACTGCCTCATAAAGTTATTCAGCCTGATAATTTAAATGACTTGGATAAATCAAATAATTTAATTTATAAAGTTATTTTTAAAGAAGAACATCTTGTTGAACCTAAAAATGCGGATGAAAAATTTGAGTTAACGGACTATTTTAAACATCCAGAAAAATATAAGTCAAAATTTGATAATTACATTCCTTATTTAAATTTAATTGTAAATGCAATTTATTGGACAAAGCAATCACCAGTATTTTTAACCAAAGAATACTTTAAATCAAAAGATGAACATAAGCTTGATTTAATTTGCGATATAACTTGCGACATTGAAGGTGCAGTTGAATTTACTATTAAATCAACTCCATCTGATAATCCAGCTTATGTTTATAATCCTAAAGATGATTCGTTTACTGATGGATATAAGGGCGTGGGCATTGTTGACATTGCTGTTGATAATCTTCCAACAGAATTACCTCGAAATTCTTCAATCGAATTTTCGGATTCTTTGAATGAATTTGTTGTTGGAATTGTAAATGCTGATAAAACTCAAGATTTTGATGATGCTGGTTATCCTCCAGAAATTAAAAATGCTGTTATTGTTTATAACGGAAAACTCACACCAAAATATAAATATTTAGAAGAATTTTTAACCCCAAATATGCATTAGAAAAGCATTAATGCATATTCGACTAACTCGCTCTAAGTGTTTGTACTATTGTTCACTTAACCTTTTGGGTACAAACGCTAAGACCGAGAAGTTATGTTTAAAAAGTGAAATTACGTA
>PCUD01000029.1:0-2779 GCA_002786785.1 Ignavibacteriales bacterium CG18_big_fil_WC_8_21_14_2_50_31_20
TACTCAAATGTTGTCTGCTGCATCACGAAACCATCCAAACATTGACGGATGTAGTTTTCGTGATTGTAAGTCATACAACAAATACTTATTATGGGATTATTCATTAAGCTACTCTTTAATAATATAACCTGATGGCATCCATATGTTTGGAATTATTTTCACTTTTGCATTAGGCAGGACTTCTCTTACAGCAAGTGTTTCTCCGGGCGATAATTCGTGGTTAAATTGATCCAAAATTACTATGCCACCAGGAGTCATTCTTTCCCAAATTAAAGGTAAAGCTGCTTTTACAACCTTATGCGTACCAGCATCCATGAAAAAGAGTTTAAATTGTAAATGAAGATTTTCTTCTAAAAATCCTTCAAGTTCCTCAACGACATCCATTTTATGAATAAATGCTAAGTTGCTAAACCCTTGTTTTTCATTCATCTCCAGAATTTCATCGTATGATTGTTTATAGCCCCCTTGTTCAATTTTCATTTTGATATCATCATCCCCCGTTCCTTGAAACCAATCAAAACCATGAACTTGAGTTAATGATTCAGATTCAAAAATTTTAATTAATTTGGCAAATAAGAAAAAAGATGCTCCCTTATAAATACCAATTTCTCCAATATGCCCCGAAACGCCTAATGTTTTTTTATATAATTCATACAACCCTAAAACCCTACTTAATGACATATGTCCTATATAACATGTAAAATGTTCCATCCAGTTATCTAATGGAATATCTTTACTCTTTAAAAAGTCAACATACTCACCGAATGATTTTCTACGATCATCAAATTTCATGTATTCAAAACTTCCTTTATGTTGTGCCATCGTTCAAGTATTTTATTTATTTATTTTTAGTTCTGCAAATCCAAATCCAGCTTTGCCAAAGTAATTCCCACAATATAGCATTAGTATCCGACCTTCAATTTCAAAAACATATGGATAACATACCATTTGTGAATCCCAACTTTCCTGTTCTGAAATTTCAATACCAGCTTTGGAGTCATCTCGAGTCCACTTAATCAAATCATGTGAGCATGCATATCCAATTCTGTAGCCCCTTTCTTTACCTCTAAAGTCAGTGGCTTCACGATATGAAAACCACATATGATAGAGGTTGCCTATCTTCAAAACTGTTGGGGTATTCTGACATTCATTGTTTGATATAGGGTCAATTATCGATAAATTGGATTTTGTCCAAGTGATTAGATCTGTTGACGTAGCACTCTTTATTATATAAACAGACTCCAACTTCCCATTGTCCTTAATCCAATTTATTCCACCAGAATAAAACATTACAAATTTATTTTCATAAGACATAATAAAAACTCCATTCACAAAGTAAGGATCTTCATCGGTCTTTTGAAATATTGGCAATTCACCATATTTCTTAAAAGTAAGGCCATTATCATTACTCAATGCTAAACCAATAGCTGTTTCATATGGAAAGTGCTTTAAACGTTTCCATCCCTGATAATAAAATAAAAGTTCTTTTTTCCTATTAAGTAGCATTGTAGGATGAATACCATGTTGTGAAAAACTGCCATTATCGCCTAATTCAAGTGATAAATCTTCATGTATATATAATATTTTCGTTAAATCATATTTATCAACATCAATAAAGGATGTTTGACTTATTGGATAGTCATTTTGATCATAGTACCTTGTTGCATAAAAAATGCGTATTCGATCTTTTAATAATAATGGACGGGGAATTTGTGCATATTCTTTTGCCCACTCAAGTTCACCTGTTGGTTTATAAATATGTCCTTTTTTAATCCACTTCATAATTTGAATTTTATTAATTCATATCAAATTAAATCATGCCAATTATTATTTTTCTTGCATGCATCATGTTCATAGGTTTATTTGGAAAACATAAGTGATGTTCGGCAAATTAAGAGTAATTAATTTATTTTCTAGTTTGTATCCTATTCGTTTATTAGATTTTAGATTATACTCAATTAATTTATCTACAAAATATTTATTATTTTCAAAATATAAAACAGCACCGCGATAACTTTTTTGAGATCGTATTTTATTTTCTATAATTTCTTTACTATCATTAAGATCAATCGTATAATGATGTTCACATATTGGTTTTCTATATATACCTCCTTGAATTATTGTGCCATGTAAATCCCCTTTTATAAAACAATCCAATTGATTCAAAATTAAATTAAACCCCATCTCCATTTTTGTTTTTATCTCATCAACACCATCGGTTATTTCAATATTAATAGAATACTTTGTTACAAGAACTCCTTGATCTATTTTTTCATTTATTTGATGGAGAGTAAAATCAGTAGTTTTATCATTATTCAGTATTGACCAAATTATAGGATGCGCCCCTCTATTGGTATTTATATCACCTGCATGAAGATTGAAAAACAAATATGCATTAGTCAAAACGGAAGGAATAATAAAATCTAATTGATAAATTAAGAATATATATTCATTGCGATTATATTGCTGAATAATATTTACAAACTCTTCTTTTGTTTCAAAAGTATAAAGCTGTAAATTGTTTTTATCAATTCTATTTAGATATTCATCGGACACCCTTTTTTTTTCACAAATAGCTTTTGTAAAATCAAACAAATTGGATTCAATTATTTTTTGAATTCCAACTGATGAAGTGCCTATGTATACAAGTTTTTGTTTCATAAAATTTAAAGTAATTTCATACTAAATTACTAACCCGCCATTCACATTAATCACTTCGCCATTCATAAAGTCGTTTTCGATGGCAAATTTAATGGTCGCTACAACTTCGGAGATATTT
>PCUD01000029.1:2786-5182 GCA_002786785.1 Ignavibacteriales bacterium CG18_big_fil_WC_8_21_14_2_50_31_20
AACATTTTTTCTTCCAAAGCATCGTGTGTGCCGGCTGTATCAATAAATCCGGGAGCTACAGCAACAGAGCGGATTCCAAAACACCCAAACTCTTTTGCCCATACCTTGGACATGGCTTCAATAGCTGCTTTAGATGCGGCATAAGCTGTTTGACCGGCATTGCCCCTTGCCGAAATGGAACTAATATTCACTATTACTCCTTTATTCCTGTACTTTATCATTTTGGCAGCCACAGAACGCGTCATATAAAACACCGAATTTTGATTTACAGCAATTACCTTATTCCAAAGTTCAACAGAATGGCGGGAATCGGGTCGGCTTAATATATTCACCATGGGTGAATTTTTCATAATTCCAGCGTTGTTTATCAGCACGTTCACCGTTTTATCAAGTGTATAAATCTCATCTACAATACTCTCAACTTGCTCATTGTTGGACACATCGCACACAAAGGCAGAGATCGCATTATCTTCATCGCATAAATTATTCAGTGCCAATTGGTCAATATCAAGTGCATATATTTTTGCTCCTAATTTCGAAAAAGTCAATGCCATTGCCCTCCCAAATCCAGCTCCAGCACCGGTAATTATGATTCTTGCATTGATAAAATCCATATTATTGGTTTCTGTATTTAGTTACGATTGATCGTATTGCGTCAAATGTAATCATTTCGGCTATATCGTCGCCACTTATCTCGAATCCAAATTCATCTTCGATGGCTACAATTAAGCTCATATGTGTTAATGAATCCCAGTTTGAAATATCATCCATTGAGGCATTTTCAAGGGTATTTTCAATTGTAATTTTAAAAGTATCTGCTAAAATTTGATTTAATTTATCCATATTTAATTTTTATATTATGTTCTAAAACAAGACGACATGCGTATAAATTGTTCGGAATTGAGCCTATGTGGTTCGGTAGGAACTGCAATAAGCACTACACCATCACCTATACTTTTTATAGTAAGCGTTGCAGCACCAAGCATACATTTTTCGCCGACAATTACTTCGTGTCCAACTATAGCACCCAATCCCACAAAAGTATTTTTGCCTATTCGGGTAACTCCACCAACCAAACAACCGCCTGTCAGCCAACAATGATCTTCAACTACTGCATGATGACCCACCATAGCGCCACCCCATACAAAAACATTGTTTCTAAATGTAGCACAAGGTTGAATCATAGCTCCATCCATGATAATCGTATTTTCGCCAATAGTAAAATTTCCCTTCACCAATGGACTAATATAGGATGCACAAGAATATCCATTTTCCTTGAAATAATCATATTTTGAACTCCTAAGTTGATTCATTCCCTGGTAACCGGTAGCAACAAAAATAGTGTAGCGGGATGGAGCATATCTTTCGACAACTTCGGATAGTTTAATTAGTGGTTTTCCAAGGTAAGTGTCTTGATTAACATATACATCATCAATAACATAAGCAACAATTTGGTATTCACTGTCTCTTTCGAAAAAATACGTAATTACTTCTGCAATTTTACCAGCTCCAAATATTATAAGTTCCTTTTTCATTTTGTTTTGTTTTTTAAAACCATTAATTCAAATTATTGATTGAATTCTTCTTTTAGCTTAAGTCTGTCAATTTTCCCATTTTGGTTTTTGGGCAAATTGTCGTACCAAACATATTTATCTGGCATCATATATAATGGTAATATGTTTTTTAATTGAACAGCAATTTTCTGATCATCATTTTCTTCGCTGCATATACAAGCAATAATTTTTTCTTGTATTTTATCAGTATTAAGATACACTACGGCACTCTCTGAAATAACAGATAATGAATTCAATGCATTTTCAATTTCTTCTAACTCAATACGATATCCCATACGTTTAATTTGGTTATCTTTTCTACCACAAAACATATATATTTTTTTATCATTATCATACTTTACCAAGTCACCGCTGCAATAAATTAAATCTGTATGCGTTGTAATCGCTGGATTATTGATAAATACTTCTTTTGTTTTTTCTGAATTATTATAGTATCCTAAACCAACATTTGCACCTCCAATAGCCAATTCTCCAATTTGGCCGTTTTTAACAACGTTACCTTCATCGCCTAAAACAAGGGCGTAAAAATTTGGTGCAATTGGACCGAGTGGCAAAAGTTCATCATTTTCGATATCATCATTGGTTACTGTATATGATGAACAAATACACGTGCACTCAGTAGGTCCATAAACATTAATAAAAGTAACGCGGTCTGACCATTTTGACCACAATATTCGAAGTTGATTTTTTGGAAATCCTTCGCCACCAAAAGTAACAATGCGCAAGGTAGGCAAATCGCTATCCTTTAGTGCTCGCATGTTAAGCACAAAAACAAACATGGAAGGGACACTAAACCAGATTGTTGGAGAAACTGTATTCAAA
>PCUD01000029.1:5196-6655 GCA_002786785.1 Ignavibacteriales bacterium CG18_big_fil_WC_8_21_14_2_50_31_20
AAAAGTCTGCGTGGATTACGAGTTAATTGTTCGCTTACGGGGATTATAGAAGCTCCAGTAAATAAGGAAGCATAAAAATCAAAAACAGAATTATCAAAATGCATCGGATTAACATTCGTAAAAACATCGTCGAAGGTTGATGAATAAGTAATTTTCGTCCAATTTATAAAGTTAATTATATTGGCATGAGTTATCAGAACTCCCTTAGGAAAACCAGTAGAACCCGAAGTAAACATTATGTAAGCCGGAGTATTTGATGTCACTTCAGTATTACAAGATGGCAGCATAACTGGATTTGATGCAATGGTTTGTAAAAATGGTTGCTCCTGGTAATTAATTCCATCAACATCAATAAAGTTAAATTCATTGGCAACAGTCAAATTATCTTTCAATCCATAATAAAACAATAATTTTGGAGAACATAAACCCAACATCTTCTTAAATCGTTCAATTGGACTTTTTGGATCTAAATTTGTGTAGATGGCACCAATTTTCAAACAAGCTATCATGATGGCATAAGAGACATTTGATTTATTGTTCAAAATGGCTATTACATCATTTCTTCTTATCCCTTTTTTGATTAAATAATGTGCAATTTGGTTTGATAAAGTATTTAATTGATAATATGTATATAATTCTCCATTCGGAAATTTCAATGCCGTATGCCCATCGCGCTCTATTGCAATAGAATTAAATAATTGGCCTAAGTTATATTGATAAAATTCTATGTTCATATTAAAGAATATTTTGAAAGTAAGTCTCTAACTTCATCTTTGGAATTAAACATCAACAAATCAATTATTGAAAGCCAAGGTACAAATTCATTATTGAATTGTTTGTATTCAATTTTTTCTGATTGAATAAAATTTAATTGTATATTATTTTTCATAAACACTTGTTTATCATACAATTCAGCACCACCAATGGGATTTATATACATTTGTGCTTTTTTCTGCAAACAGATATCCATTATCTTATCAGCAGCTTTTAAATGTCCATTTTGATATTTTGCACTTGTTGGTTCAATCACTGTGTTTATATCCAAATACCGGCAAATTTGTATTAAGCTGTTATGAATATATGCTGATAGATTTGGCTCTTCAAATAAAACAATTGATTCAATTAATAGATAAATATCCTTAAAATAAGGAGCTTTTTTATAATTAAATTCTATGGTTTTAAGCAGTTTACCTTTCCATTTTAAATCACCAACTAATTCAATTTCAGAAATATGTTTATTTTGGCTGGCTTCAATAAGTGGAATGGTAAACAATTGAACTTGTCCGTTTACTAAAATACGGTTTCTATTAATCCAACCCTTTTTTATATAATTAACATCATCATAAATTATAAAAACATCAACGGCATTAATTAATTGAAAATAGCCAATATAAGGAAAAAAGTAGGGTTGCATAATGGCTACTATCATACTGCTGCATTTACAATTTTACAAATTTTT
>PCUD01000020.1:0-317 GCA_002786785.1 Ignavibacteriales bacterium CG18_big_fil_WC_8_21_14_2_50_31_20
AAAGACCGGTCCCTGCACCAAGGAATTGGTAAAGACAATAATAGAGAGTAAGCAACATCCTGAGCAGGCATACCGTTCCTGTCTTGGCATCTTCAGGCTTGAGAAGTACTATCCGAAAGAACGGATAGAAAATGCCAGCAAGAGGGCGTTGAAATACCGGATCTGTTCGTATCAAAGCATGAAATCTATCCTTGCCACCGGGTTGGATAAGCAGGCTGACCTGTTTTACGGATCAGGGAATTTAATCTCACCGGAACACCAGAACATTCGCGGTGAATCTTATTACAGGAATACCGAGACAAATTAATCTTTGAATG
>PCUD01000020.1:349-9524 GCA_002786785.1 Ignavibacteriales bacterium CG18_big_fil_WC_8_21_14_2_50_31_20
TAATCCTATTGCATTATCCAAGTTTAATAGAATTGATTCTGCAAATCATTTTATAGTTGCAAAATTTACAAACCTTTTCGTTGTTATCAATATATTTAGTTAAGGGGAAATTTCCCTTTCGTATATTTTCGACTGCATTTTTAACATGTCCTAAAGCAACATCTACAAATTCATCAATTAAATCCGATTGATTTTCTTCCTTTTTTCTGCTTAGCGAAACCTTGTTTTTCCCAAAAATATTTTCTTGATATTTTAACGAATAAATTGTCATTGCCGCAGCATTATAAAATTTACCGTCAGTATTATGCAATAAAGTTTTAGCTGCCCAAACGTATATAGGCAATTGAAGTGATAATCCTTCAGCAAGTTCATCCTTAGTAATTTTTTTGCTTCCTGTTTTGTAGTCAATAACTTCAAATTTGCTATTATTATTATCAACATCAAGTCTATCTATTTTTCCTCTAAGAAGAATATCATCCAACATTAAAGGCTCTTTTTGCGAAAGTGATTTATCTTGTTCAACATCCACAACTCCAAAATTAGTTTCAAAATATTTTGGAATCATGCTACCATCATCATTCCTTTCGTTTTCAAGGAATTTAAATAGAATTGAATGCTTCCTATTTCCATCAATTCCAAAGATTTTTTCTTCTTCATAGAAAGCAAAAGGTGAATTATTGAAAACTTCTTGTACATGCTTTTCTGCAATTTCAAACAATATTTTTTCTGCAATTTCAAAAACTGTATCAGTACAACCTTTCAGTTTTATGTTTTTCTTTTTAAGTTCTGTATAAAAATCATAAACAATGGAATGCAATAAACTTCCAATTTCAGCTGCCTCCATATCCTCATCTGGCTCTTCACTAATTTCAACTTTTAATATCCTTTCTAAAAAATATTTGAAAGGACATTGCGCGTATGTTTCTAATTGTGAAATTGAATAAGCGAGTTCATTATAATTTTCTAAATCGCTAAAGCATTTATCATCATTAAAGATGAATCCGTTATAATTTGATTTTATGTGAGGATCTGATTCTCTAAGCAGAGCGTTTTCGCCATTTAATTTCCATTTCTTCTGCATTGATTGAAAAGGAAACTCCTTTGAATCTATATTTATTTTTCTTTCCGCTTCTTCATTTGAATAAATTAAATTGTCGTAATCGCTTGCTAATACTTCAGAAACTGTGAAACTCTTTTCAAAATCCTTTAAAAAAGTAGAAGTTGTAAATCCATCACCCGAAGGATAAGTTAAATATAGTCCTTTTTCCCACGAAGCAAGTGATTGATAAAAATGGAATCTTTCTTCATCCAAATGGCGCTTTTCCTTTTTCGCAAATGATTCTGCGAAAAATATTTCTGGTCTATATTTGGTTGGGAAATCCCCATCTATTAAGCCTCCTATAAAAGAATACTTAAATTTAAGTCCACGCAATTCGTTTATATTGGTAATTAAAACTCCATAATCAGAACGCTCCTTAATATTAAATCGAGTAGAACTTACTAATGTTGCAAATCTTTCAAGATAGAAAGATAGTTCAAAAGAAATATTCCCATTTTCTTTTTCAATTAAATCTAATATTTCTTTTGCAGAATCAAGAAAAGTAGTGAGTGCTTTAATTTCAACCTCTTTGTTGCTGTTTTCAGAGGTTAAAATGTTTTTAGGAATATTTAAACTGTGTGTTAATTTATTTAGCTCTAAATAAAATTGTGACGGAGTTAATGGGTTTTTAAACACAGATAACAAATAGTCAATAATACCAAGACTTTCCAAAGCATTTTTATATTTACTTAACCGCTTTCCACTTTTTGATAACCCACTCAAATTTTCTTCAAATACAATACCTCGCTTAAGCGAAAACTTCCAATTATCTATACCAACTACAATTTTAAGATTTGTGGCTGAAAAAATAATTGCATCAAGATCAAAATTATCGAGTAAAACAAATGAATTGCTAAAGGTTTTAATAATATTTTTGTAATAAAAATCGGAGTTTAATATTTCCAAAAAACTTAAAATTGCAATAACCGAAAGTGAATTATCAAGCTTTAGTCTATCGGTTAAATTATATGGAATCCCATAACCTTCAAAAGTATTACGGATAATTGAGGAATAATTATTTATCAAATTAAAAGTCACCGATATTTCGTGCGGTTCTGCTTTTTTATCCAATAAAATTTTCTTAATTTCCTTTATAATTGCTTGAACCTCTTTTTCTCTGCTTGATGCTATTATTTTTGTAATTTTATTACTAAATCTACTTTCACAAATATTGTCGGATTTAAGGAACAACTTTTTACGCACAATTTCTATAAATTCATCCTCGTTTATCTTAAACTTGTCCTCAATCTTTTTAAAACCAAATTGTTGAAGTTTGTTATATGTTTCCTCAAGATGAGAAAATATAATAGGATTATATCCGTAATAGTCAAAATTCAAAAACAGATTTACATCCTTCAAAAACGACAACTTATTTAACATAGTGAGCTCTAAAGCTGTAAATGCATCAAAGCCGTCAAAAACTATTAAATCTACCTCATCAAATAGTTCACTAAAATTGTTTTGAAATCCTTTTGCTGATATTTGTGACAAAATAGAATATATATCCCCAATTTCAAACGCATTTAAATCATTACATTTATTCTGAAATACTCTAAAAATATTAGCGATATCAATTGCTTTCTTTTTTTCTGACCTTTCAAGTTCCTCCGATTCTCTCAATAAAATTTCTGGAGTTATACCTTCTTCTTTGTATTTTGAAATAACATTTTTTATTTTACCTAATGTTCCCGATGGAATATTGCCATCATAGTTGTTTAAGTAAATCAGTGGAATTTCTTTTACGCTTTGTTCAACAAATATTGTGGCGGCTTCGTCAGTTAATTCGTAAAATTGTTTTGATACTTGAAGTAGTTTTTTTGTAAGTGTGCCAATAGTTTCAATGTTTATTTTTGTAACTGTTTTGTTTGGTGCAGAATCAATAATTCGTTTTTTTAAACTACGCAACTTTCGGTTTGTTGGAACAACTAACAAAAATTTATTTAATTGGTTTGATTTAATTTTTTCATTTAGAAGTTCATCGGTATTTACTGAATTAATATTTACTTTTGTTAGTATCATTATTTTTTTTAGAGATTAAAAAGTGTACTTATTTATAACATCTAAATTTAATATATTTTAAGCATCATTATTTAGAAAGAATTGGTTTTTGATTTGAAAAATATTTTAAGAATATTATTGCTAATTCCATTTCTGTTTAGCTATGGACAGAAAATTGGTGAAATTGCTCCAGAAAAACCGTTAACTATTTTTCCATCAAACTCTTGGGGTGTTGATTTAATATTTAGCGATGGTGGATTTGGTTTAGGAACTTTTTTTAGAAAAAATTATTCCACAAAAATTGATGGCTTCATTGATTTATCAATCGCTGAATCCAAAAATGAACGTGAGTTTGAATATTTTGATTATTTTGGTCGCTCTATTGTTGTTGGAAAAGAAAACAGAGTTTTTCTTTTACCAATTAATATTGGAATTCATTATCGTTTGTTCGAAAAAGAATTAAGCGACAATCTCCGTCCTCATTTAATTTTGGGCATTGGTCCAACAGTAATTATTTCAACACCTTATAAAGAAGAGTTTTTTTCGTCATTTAAGTATGCGAAATCTTTTGTTGCTGCTGGCGGATATATTGGTTTTGGAGCTGATTTTGGGACAAGTAAAGACAACCTTGTTGGACTTAGTATGCGATATTACTATATGAAGTTCCTTTCAGGTGAGGTTGAACACTTGCGTGGAAGATTCAAAAATGAAATTGGTGCTTTTTATATTACTCTTACCATTGGAATGATGTATTAATTAGAATATTAAAAACTTAGAAGCATTTTTAAACTTTTTGTTTAATCAAATTAATCTTTTGTTAATTCCTTCCAATTAAATTTCAAAACAAATAGTAATTAATATTTACAATTGATTCAACTTATTAAAAATTATTTTAATAAGTTGAACTATTAAAATATAATTGGAAATAATATGAACACAATTGAATTGATTAAAAAGAAACGCGAAAAAAATGCTTTATCGAAAGAAGAGATAATTTTTCTAATAAATAACTACACAAAAGGGAAAATTCCAGACTACCAATTCTCCTCTTTTCTTATGGCAACTTATTTAAATGGAATGACAGTTGAGGAAACTGCTGCTCTTACTGAAGCAATGCTTTATAGTGGAATTGTAATAAATTTGGATTCAATATACGGGGCAAAAGTTGACAAGCATTCAACAGGTGGAGTTGGTGATAAAACTTCTTTAATTCTTGCGCCAATTGTTGCAGCGGCTGGAGTTAATGTTCCAATGATTTCTGGTCGTGGTTTAGGGCACACTGGTGGAACTTTAGATAAACTTGAATCTATTCCTGGATTTAGAACTGACTTAAATTTAGCAGAGTACAAAAAAGTAATTAAAAAGTGTGGAACTGTTTTAGCTGGACAAACAAAAAACATTGCTCCCGCAGATAAATTAATTTATGCGCTTCGCGATGTTACTGCAACGGTTGAATCAATTCCGTTAATTACCGGAAGCATAATGAGCAAAAAATTAGCCGAAGGAATTGATGGACTTGTGCTTGATATCAAAACTGGAAGTGGTGCTTTTATGAAGGAATTAAAAGATGCAAAAGAACTTGCAAAATCTTTAATTAATACTGCAAAAGCATTTGATAAAAAAGTAATTGGAATAATTACAGATATGAATCAGCCACTCGGAAATTATATTGGAAATTGGCTTGAAGTTGTTGAATCAGTTGAAGCTTTGCAAGGGAAAGATATTCCAGATTTAATGACAGTTACTTATAAACTTTCTGGAGCTATGATTTATCTCGGTGGAAAAGCTTCCTCAATAGATGAAGGTGTTGAAATATCAAAAGAAATGATTAAAAGTGGAAAAGCATTTGATAAATTTCTTGAAGTTGTAAAATTACAAAATGGAGATACTTCTGTTTTAACCGATTTGGAAAAATATCCAAAATCAAAATATTCAGAAGATGTTGTTGCTTCAAAAAGTGGATACTTAAAAGAAGTTAATAATTACGAAGTTGGAATGTCAGCTTTGCAACTTGGGGCAGGCAGATTAACAAAAGATGATATTATTGAACCTAAAGCGGGAATTATTTTTAATCTTAAAATTGGTGACAAAGTAAAAAAAGGTGATATAATTGCAAAACTTTTTACTGACAAAAAGAAAGAAATTGACTCGATAAAAAATAGAATTGAAAAATCTTTAGTTTTTAGTAAAGAATCAGTTAAAAAGCCAAAACTTATTAAAACTATTTTCATATAAACAAAAACCCAACTTTGGTTAACAAAATTGGGTTTTAAATTAATATATCACTTAAATTTATTTTACACTATAAGTATCTTTAATATGCTGAATATAAGCACTTGGTCCGCCCGGTAAATATCCTGTTTGTTGTACTAAATTACCATTTTTATCAAGTAAAAGTACTGTTGGAAATCCTTGTACACCATATTTATTCATTTGTGAGTTGTTGTAATTTTTCACTAAATCAGTTTGAGGAATAGTACGTGGAAAATCCAAATTAACTAAAACGAGATTATCTTTAGCATAATTTGCAAACTCTTTTGTGTTTAATACTTCGTTATTTAATTTAATGCACCATTTGCACCAATCGGAGCCTGAAAATTGAACAAAAACCGGTTTATTTTCTTTTTTTCCAATTTCAATTGCTCGTTCAACATTTGTATGCCAAACTACGCCATTTTTTGATGTATTATCATTAGCTTGGTTATTATTCGCACATCCGAAAAGAAAGAATGTAGCGAGAAGTAATACTGATATTTTCTTCACGTAAAGCTCCTTTGTTTTATTATTTTATAATTTGTTTCAAATATAGTAATCAATATAATTAGTTGTTAGTATAAAGTTTTGTCGTTTAGTTTACAATTCTTAATTAAAATTGTTCCTTGGTTTAAATTTTAATTTTTGCAAACAAATGCTTGTTAGATGTTCAATGTGTGTTTTGGTTTCTAAATTGTTTGTGATTAGTTTTTTGAAATGCACAGATTGCTAATCTGTGCTACAAAACCTCATTCCATTTTTCATCAATAACTTCCATTTTGTCACGTAGTTTCTCGGGAGTTTCACCAATTTTGGAAATTTTTATTTCAGGTCTATCGGACGGTTGGTAAAACGGAACTTTTAGATTAACACATTTATTATTGATTTCAATAATTCCAACTTCGTTGTGAGTTCTGCTGTGGATAATTTTTTCGTTTCCATTTTCATCTTTCTCATTTATTTCAGTTGAATTTGGAAACGAATTAAAGTGGTTTTGTGCTTCAATTAAATTAGAAAATTCAAATATTCCATTAACTAAGTTTTTTACTAAATAACTTTTCATTTATTATTTTCTATCGCCAAGAATTCTTAACAGCATTAAAAATAAATTAATGAAATCGAGATATAAAGTTAAAGCTCCCATAATTGCCATTTTCTGCGTTACTTGAACTCCTTCAACCATGGTTCCCATTTTTTTTATTTTTTGAGTATCATAAGCTGTTAATCCAACAAATAATAAAACTCCAACATAAGAGATAATCCAATACATAGTTCCATTTGCCCAGAAAATATTAATAACAGAGGCAATTATTAAGCCGATTAAACCCATTTGAAGATAACTTCCCATTGTGGTTAAATCACGTTTGGTAAAATATCCATAAGCACTCATTGCACTAAAAGTAAGCGCAGTTGTAAAAAACGTGGAAGCAACTGATGCGCCTGTATAAATAAGCAACAAAAGTGATAGAGTTACACCATTAAGAACCGAATAAATTATAAATGCGGCCGTTGCTGTTTCGGCACTCATTTTTTGAATACGTGCTGACAGGTAAATTACAAGTCCAAATTCTGCTATTAGCAATCCGAAAAACAAAATACTATTTGAAGCCAACATATTAACCATTGATTCCGAACTTGCAACAAAATAAGCTGTAATTGCAGTTAAAAAAAGACCTATGCCCATCCATCTATAAACTTTTCCAATAAAAGTTCTTTCCTCAATTTGGGCAATTGAAAGATTCATTACTTCTGCTGACATTTTTACTCCATTTTTTCAAATTTATGACAATTAGATGATTAAAAGCTTAAACGGTTCTAAAGTATTAAATAAATTTTGTTCCCAACTTAAAAATAATTAGGTGAATAGCGTTTTAATTCTTTATCCATTTTTTTTGAATTAGGGCATACTTTTTCTAGATGTGCCCAAAAATATTTACTATGATTTTTGTGAATTGTATGAACTAATTCGTGCAAAATCACATAATCAATCAGCTCATAAGGTGTTTTCATTAAATGAACATTAAAATTTAAGTTGTTTTTTGCAGAACAACTTCCCCATCGGGAACGCAAATTTTTTATAAATACATTATTGTAATTAAACTGAAATTCTGCTGCTAACTCTGCAACACGATTTGGAATATAATCCTTAGCCTCAATTCTTAATGTTTCTATTATTCCAAATTTAATTAATTCTTGTATTTCAGCCGAGTAAACATCATGATTATTTGCAATTTCAACATGAATTAATGAATCAGTAATTGTTAAACGAGTTTTTTTTAAGGAACTTTGTTCTATAAGCAAGCTATGAAATTTAGTTTCGTATTTTGTTAATCCATCAAATAAAATTTGGTTTTTCTCAATCTTTTCAATTTTTGGAAGATGTTTAATTATCCAATCCTTTTTACTTCTAGCAAATTGCTCTCCTTCCAAAAAACTTACTCTTTTGGGAATTGTTACTGAAATACCAACATTTGGATTAATTCTAATTGAAATGTATTTAGCAACAGCACTTTTTTTGATAATTACCTTTCCAATGGAATCTATAATAATTTCCTTTTCGCTTGTAAATAGTTGTTTCTTAAAAATCAAACTTAGCCTACCTTAATTTAATTTGTTTTTTTTCGAATATAATTTACGAATGAAATTATTATGACAAAAGCGATTATAAATAGGATTATTATTATTAAAATCACTGTAAAATAGAAGCAATATTAAAAAAAAACATAAGTAGATACTAATGAAGTTAGAAAGGGAAATAGTGGAAAGATTAATTGAAAATAATTCAATTATTGATTCATCTCATGGCAGAGCGAGTGATGCAACAGTAGCTTATCAAAGCGAAATAGTAGATGCATTTTTTATGGTAAAACCTTTTATTGATGATGTAAACCATATGTTCGTAATTTTAAATAAACAAAGACAAATGGTTTATTTAAATAAATTGACACAAACATTTTTCAAGAATGATAACCTCATTGGTCAACGAATTGGCGAAGCAATATTTTGTGCGCATGCAACTGAAGAAATTGGTGGGTGTGGTAATAGTGAAAGTTGTGTTAAATGCGGTGCTTTTAATGCAGTTCTAAATAGTCGTAAATTTGGAACAGATAAAAAAGAATGCAGAATTACATCAACCAATAATATGGTTTATGATTTAGACATATGGGCTAAAATAATTGATATTGATAATACAAGTTATACACTTGTTTCTATAACTGATATTAGTGGTGAAAAAAGAAGGAAAGTTTTAGAGCGTTTATTTTTCCACGATGTATTAAATACAGCAGGAAGTTTAAGAAATTTTTTGGAGTTAATGCAGGAGTCAACACCTGACGAGGTTGCCGAATTTGCCAAATTATCGTTAGAAATTTCAAACACATTAATTGACGAGTTAAAAGGACAAAGGATGCTTGGTCTTGCCGAAGATTCTAAGCTTGTGCTTGATGTAACTGAATTTGATTCATATTCCGCATTTTATGAAATTCTAAATACCTACAAAAATGGATATTTTCGCGAAAAAGCAACTCTTGAATTACAAAACTATGGCGTAAATGAAGTAAAAATAAAAACGGATAAAACACTACTTAAACGCATATTAGGCAATCTTACAAAAAATGCATTGGAAGCCAGCCTTAAAGGAGGCAAAGTTACGCTTTCAATTGAAGAATTTGATTCAACAATTGTTTTTAGTGTTAACAATACAACCTATATTCCAAGAGAAATTCAGTTGCAAATATTTCAAAGGTCTTTTTCAACAAAAGGAAATGATAGGGGAATAGGAACATATAGCGTTAAATTATTAACTGAAAAGTATCTTTTGGGCGA
>PCUD01000020.1:9537-21672 GCA_002786785.1 Ignavibacteriales bacterium CG18_big_fil_WC_8_21_14_2_50_31_20
GAAGAATTTGGGACAACATTTTACATTACACTTCCAAAAGAGATTTAGCCCAAAATATGCATTAGAAAAGCATTAATACATATTAGACTAACTCGCTCTAAGCGTTTATCCCTTTGTTCGCTTAACCTTTTGGGTACAAACGCTAAGACCGAGTAAGTCGGGGCAAGTTCGCTTCTATATTGATTATTCTTTTTCTAAAATTATTTATTTTAATCCTATTGCATTATCCATGTTTATCTACTTTTTATAATTTTTAATTGAGGATTCATCGCCCATCATTAATCCAAAATGCTTTGTTTCATCCATATTATCAAAAACAATTTTAATTGTCATTGTTAATGGAGTTGCCAAAAGCATTCCAACAGTGCCTAAAACCCATCCCCAAAATATCAATGAAATAAATACTATTAATGGTGAAAGACCAAGATTTCTACCCATTAACCGTGGTTCAATTATATTGCCAATAATTACATTTATAAACAAAAAAGCTATTGCAACTACCATTGCTGTTGGAAATCCAAATTGAATTAAGCCCAATAAAATTACTGGTATTGCCGCAATAATTGAACCAATATTTGGAATAAAATTCAACAAAAATGCTAAAAAGCCCCAGAGTAAAGGAAAATCTATTCCAATAATTGTTAAAGAAACAGAAACCAAAATTCCAGTTACTAAACTTGTTAAAGCTTTTGTTCCAAAATAGGAATTTAAGTTTTGCACTATTTTACTAACTCTTAATAGCGAATTTTTATTAATAAGGGTCATCTTTTTTTCAAAAATGGAAATTTCTAGCAACATAAAAATTACTACCAACAATATTATAAACGAGTTACTCATTAAATTGCCAAAGCCCGTAAAAATATTTCCTGCAAATTTCATAATTACACCGGCATTAAGATATTCGGCAATATCAAATTTCATATCCAACCAACCATTTTCTCTAGCAAATTGATTAAACCCATTCCAATAAATTGTAAACCGCTCTTCATAAAAAGGAATTTTTTCCGTAAAACTAGCAACTGAGGCACCAATTAATCCAAAAATTATAAACGTGATTAATGCAATTCCAATAATTACAATTGTTAAGGCAAGTGAAAGGTGAAGACCTTTTTTTTGCAACCAGTTAAAAGGACCATAAAAAATTGCAGTTATAAATACAGATAAAAAGAATGGAGTTATTAGTCCTGCAGCTTCTCGCAAACCAGAAATAACAACAACTACTGCTGCTGAAATAATCCAAAACTTAACACCAAATTGCGAAAATATTTTTTCTTTCTGTTCCATCCATTGTCCATAAAAATTAATAACAAGTAAATAATATAGATATTCATTAAAATTCAATATTTTTTGTAGCACAGATTAGCAATCTGTGTTTCAATATTTATATTTTAACCATTTTACAACTTCACTCCAAGATGGTCTTTTGCCAGTCATCATAATTCCAACACGATAAATTTTACCCGCAATTGGAAATATTGCAAATACTGTAGCAATATTTACTAGTGTTGATAAAATAATTTGCCAAAGTGGAACATCAACCATTGCCATTTTAGCTGGCATTACAATAATAGCAGAAAATGGCAGCATTGAAGCAATAGACGCAACTGGATTACTTGGATTTTCAATCATAGACATTGCAATAAAAAATGGAATCATAATTAAAAGCATTATTGGCCACATTCCAGATTGTGCGTCTTGTGGATTTTCAAAAATTGAGCCAACTGTTGCAAAAAGTCCAACAAAAATTAAAAGTCCTAAGAAAAAGTTAATTAACAAATATGCGACTTGTAAAAATGTTATATCTATTGTTAAATTATTTGGTAACATGAACCACGATGTTGAAGCGACAAGAATTACGGGTGAAATCCAGATTGCCATTTGCAAAAGGCCAGTAATTGCAGCGCCTAGAATTTTTCCAATCATCAATTCCTTACTTGTAACTGATGATAAAAGAACCTCAACAATTCTATTTGATTTTTCTTGAATAACCGTTTGCATCACCATTGAGCCCATCATTAACAAACTGATGTATAACAAAAACGAAAACAAGTAAGAAAGTATAAGATTTCCGTAACCTTCTTCTTTAATGTCTTCACCTTCCGTTATTTTATAACTTGAAATATCAACAGACATACGGGCATATTGCAATTCTTCTGTTGGAATATTTTTGGATTGGAAATATTCCTCAACCAACACACGGTTTATTGGATTATCAATACGTTCTAACAAGCGCATGTTTTTTGGAGTTTTGGAATAATATTGAATTTTCTTGTTTTCTAAAGCAGAATTAGGAATAAAAATAATTCCTGTAATTTTTTCGCTTAATAATTCTTTCTGTTTAGCTTTTACATAATCATCAAACTTTAATTGCGACATTGAGCTAATCATTGGAATTACAGTGCTATCCTTAATAAAATTAGATTCACCAATTACATTTTTTAATCCGTTTGCAATAGTTTCCGATTCGGCAATTATTTCAACAACACTTTTTTCAGAATCGAAACTCATAATAAATGTTTGAACACCAATAATTCCAAACATAAAAACTGGAAGCAAAATTGTCATTATTATAAATGCTTTTGATAAAAGTTTTTCGCGAAGCTCTCTTTTAATAAGGGCAATAACTCTATAATTAAACATTTTTTACCTCCTCAGCCTCGGTGCCAACGGCATCAATAAAAATTTCTTCAAGTGAAATATCGTTAGCATCAAATTTTTTAACTTCCACATTGTTATCAACTAACAATTTTAGAAGCTGCTGAATGTGTTTATCTTCCTTTACTTTTATTCCAACACTGTTTCCGTAATCTGAAATATTTTCAATAATTGGATTGTTGCGTAAAAATGAAATATCGCCTTCATAATTAAGACTTATATTGCGCTGTGAGCGTTCGGCTTTTATTGAAGCAAGTGAGCCGTTAATTTTAATTTTTCCATGATCGATAATTGCAATATGGTCGCACATTTTTTCGGCAAACGACATAACGTGAGTTGAAAAAAGAATAATTTTCCCTTGCTCTTTCAATTCCAAAATAATGTTTTTCATTATGTTTGTGTTTATCGGATCAAGTCCAGAGAAAAGTTCGTCCAAAATTAAAACTTCGGGGTCGTGCAAAAGTGTTGAAATAAATTGAACTTTCTGCTGATTTCCTTTTGAAAGGTCTTCAATTTTGGAGTTCATTCTATCAGCAAGATCAAATTTTGCAAGATAATCTTTTGCCAGTTTTGTAACTGCTCTTCCTTTTTTGCCTTTTATTTCTGCAAAGAAAAGAAGTGTTTCAAGAACTTTCATTTTCTTGTATAGACCGCGTTCTTCGGGTAAATAGCCAACTTTACTGTTAAAATCTGGACCAGATTTAATTCCCTGATATGTTACTTCGCCACTATCGGGCAAGTAAATATCCATCATCATTCTAATAGTCGTTGTTTTTCCGGCTCCGTTTCTACCAAGGAGACCAAAAATTGAGCCTTTAGGAACAGAAAAAGATGCATTATCCACAGCCTTTAACTTACCAAAAGATTTTGAAATGTTTTTAACTTCAAGTGTTGCCATTCATTCCTCTTAGTTTAGAGTATTTATAAACGTAAAATATTAAAAAATAGCTTATTGAACAATGTTGGATTAAAATAATTATTCAAAGGTTTTGATGGTTTTTTGACGAAAATGGTTCAATTTTGTTTTAGTATGTAATTAAATAAATTTTTGATTACTCTTGCTATCTTAAAAAGATTAGTATATTTTTCTTTTACAATACAAAAAAACAAAATATATATGATAAAAAATTTTATTAAATCACTATTTCTTTCATCAAATTATAATAATCCTCTTCCAGAGTTAAGCCTTTTTACTTTAAAATTTAGAGATAAGCATTCATATTTAGAAAATGAATATATAAAATTTTTTAGAACTACATTTCGCAGACAAGCTCAGGGTTCACATGTTATTGGAATTTTGTTTTATTCCTTATTTTCATTTTTGGATTTGATATTTGTTCCAGAATTAGCTGGTAATTTCATTTTTATTCGAATGGGAATTGTTGTCCCAATCCTTTTAGTTACATTATTTTTATCTACAGGAGAATTTTTTGATAAATATATGCAACCGATTCTTTTTATATCAATTTTTGTTGCTGGTTGTGGAATTATTGCAATGATTGTGCTAGGAGGTGCAAAAGTAAACTCAGTTTATTATGTGGGATTAATTCTTATTTTTATATTTTCATACACTTTTGCTGGTCTCGAATTTAGGTGGGCTACTATCATGACTTGGCTGTTGGTAATAATTTATGAGATTGTTTCTATTCAGATGAATATGGCTTGGAAAATGTTAATTAACAATAATTTCTTTTTTATTTCAACCCTTTTGTTTAGTATGGTTGCTGGCTACTCGATAGAGTTTTACAGACGAAATGAATTTTTTATGTATCATCTTTTAGAATTGCAAAAAGATAAAATTATTAAAAACAACCTCGATTTAGAAAAAAGAGTTTCTGAACGAACTTCAGAATTGAATAAAGCAAAAGAAAAAGCTGAAAATGCTGACAAAATAAAATCTATTTTTCTTGCCCAAATGTCTCACGAAATTCGTACCCCAATTAATGCTATTGTTAGTATGTCGTCTCTTTTACGCTACGATTTTGAAAAAAGCGCAAATGATGACCAACTTATAAGTTTTGATATAATTGATAGAGCTGGTAATAGAATTATTAGAACTGTTGATTTACTAATTAATTTATCAGAAGTACAAGCTGGAACTTATGAAACTAATCCAATTAAATTTGACCTTTATTCTGATATTTTATTAAAACTGTTTGTTGACAATAAACTTTTGGCTAAAAAAAAGAATATTAAGCTAAATATTTTTTGTCCGTCAGTAGATGCTCAAATTATAGCCGATTATTACACAGTAAATCAAATATTTGTACAATTATTAGACAATGCTTTAAAATACACTAACCAAGGAGAGGTTTCCATAAAACTTTCAAAAAGTGAAAATGGTAACTTGGCAGTAGAAATTAAAGATACTGGAATAGGAATAGACAGGGAATATTTAACTAAAATATTCAAACCATTTTCACAGGAAGAAATGGGCTATACTAGAAAATATGATGGTAATGGAATTGGATTAGCACTTGTAAAAAGATATTGCGAACTAAATAACGCAAAAATTGAACTTGAAAGCGAAAAAAATGTAGGGTCCATTTTTACTGTTAGTTTTATGTAGGAATAATAAATCATGTTTTTAAGCTAAGTGTAATGCAAAGTTATTCTCATTTTTATAGCTTCAATTGTTTCTGGCGCTATTAATTAATCTATTACTAAATTGTTTATTTTAATCCTATTACATTATTCATGACTAACACAGACAGTATTTCGGCTTCGTCTCCGTCTTTCGAATCCGGTGAAGCATCAAATATAATCCCAACTCTTTTAATTGCCATTTCGTAATTTTTTTTCTGTTTTTAATGGCTTTATGTTCATAATCATTTCCTTCAAATATGGCAATAAGTTCTCATATTAAGAACAATTGTTTTTGTTTTTTTCAAAACGCTATTTTCTTTTCATCTACAAAAAGATTTGATGATTTTATTATAACATTGTTAATAATTTATTTCGCAAATTTTAGAATGGCTTTGTTATATGGAAATATTAAATAGATGTTGGCAAGAGCTCTTCCTGTTATATAAGCAATTGTTGCTGCAAGAACTCCAACAAAATCGAAATATTTTATTCCAACAAAGAGTACAATTAAAATTGTAGAAACCTCTATTATTGTGGCTATTGTAAGTGGCGAAGTTTCTCTTGTATAAACTAAAACCGCTCTTTGAATTGAAATTAAAAAAGTTAGAGCAGGAATTATTGAAAAAACAATAGCTGGTAAAATAGAAATCTGAGTTAATTCTATTGATAATCCAGAAACCTTCTGAAACCAAATATAAGCAAGCGGTGTTGTGGTAATGCTAATTAAAATAATTGCCGAAAGCGTGCCGGCAATAATTCCAAATTTTTTAAGTGGCACATATCCTTCTCCATTTTCGCCAAGCAGGGCAATAAATGCTTCGTGAAATGAAAGTCCAACAGCTCTAAAAATAAATACCAACCCATTAATAACTGGCAGAACGGCAAGCGATTCAACAGACATACGACTTTGCCCAATTAAAAAAGTAACTATTGGATGAATTCCAAGTGAGATTATTGAAGTTAAAGCTAAAGGATAGTAAAATTGTATAATTCCAAAATAAGTTAAATTATTTGATTTACTATCATTCATTTGCTGAATTTTTAACAGAGTTTTTTTTGCAAATAATTTACTGGCAATTGCTTCGGTTGTAACTCCCATTGATAAAGCTATTGCCGCTACAATTGCACCACTTAAATTAAACCAAAAATATATTACAAAAGTGGAGGCTAACATTGTGGATAACCGTATTATTGTTCCATAAGTAACAAACCTTGTGAAATTGTTTCTAATTAAAATTCCATGATAAAATCTGCGATAACCAATAGCCGATGGCCAAGGTAAAAGTGCCACAAATGCCCAATAAGTAATTTTTACAACTTCTGTTGGAAGTGCTATTAAATCAACGGCAATAAAATTAAAAATTGTTGGAACTAACAAAAAAAGCATAAACAAGGTGATAATTCCATTTAATGAATAAGTAAAATTTCTAAGCTTTTTGAATGAATGGTAATCTTTAACCAAAGCAGTTGAGGCACTCATTAACATTATTACGGGTGCTTCAACTATTAATGCAAACGAAAAAGCAACTCCGTAAGCTGCAAGATTAAATTTAGGTTCCGCCATTCGAGCAATAATTGAGGCTAAAAAAGGTCCTTCAACCGACATTAGAAGCCAGGTTGTTGCAAGCGGAAGCCAAAAGATGAGAATTGTTTTATATGTTAGATTTTTGGTGTTTGGCATATTCTTTTAAAATTGATTTGTTAACATACAAAAGAAGTTTGATAGTTTATTGTTAAGAAACCATCTAACTTAAAAGTGAAAAAGCTAAAAAATTTCGTGCTCTTGGCAAAATATTAAGCAATTGGTTTATTTGTTTTTGATTTTATAATTATTTTGTTAACTTATTGGAAGTGAAATCAAAATAAATTGTTAAATATGATTGAAATTAGAATACCAACAAGTGCCGCAGTTCTCCTTTTAAAAGAGAAAATTATAATGGAATTTTTTGCCCTTCAAAAAGCCAATATTTTTCCCAACAAATTGCAACTTGACGATTTATCCGATAACGAATTGCTTTACATTACAGAAACTGCAGCTCAAGATTTGATTTTTACTCTACCAGCAGAAATTTATTCAACCGAAAGCAATATTGTTGCTATTATTTTTAAAGCGATTAAAACATTTGCATCACAACAAAAAACTACAGCTTTTGATAATTACTCAATAAAACAGGCCGAAGCTCTTGTAACTCCAATTAAACATTTGTTCAAAGTTTACGGAGAAAAGGAAGTATTTTCTAAAAATTAAAGACTTTTGCTAATTGGAATGAATTAAAAATAATTTAATTAGCTGCAACAATCACAATTTCCGCATTGTTTTTCACCTGGAAATCCAAAATAATCCGAAATAAAAACACGTCTACAGTTTTCTTCTTTAAAATAATTAACCATTGCAAGCAACTTTTTATTATCGTTCATTAATTTATTTTCAAGCCTGCCATCATCTTCTAAATTCGGATGCAAAATATCAACTAATTTGAGATTGTTTTTTTCAATTTCGCCATCGGTTATGCCATATCTATCAAGCATTGAAAGAACTGCCTCCACCCTAAAATCACTTCTGTCTTTAAAACTCATTTGCTCACGGATAAATTCAACACCCATTGAAGCAACTTTATCGCCATCTGTTCTTAAAATATTATAAATGCGCGCATAATATTCAGCAGAAGGATTGCTCCATTTAATAAATTGCATTTGTGTTAGCAAATCGGATTGATCATATAGCAAAAGGCAAAGGGAATCCTTTCCATCACGCCCGGCTCTGCCAATTTCTTGATAATACGATTCAATTGAAGATGGAATTTCGGCGTGAATTATTAACCTAATATCGGATTTATCTATTCCCATTCCAAAAGCATTTGTTGCCAAAATTATTTGATTTTCGTTTTGCAAAAACTTTCTTTGAACATATTTACGATTATTTGGCTCTAATTTTCCATGATAAACCAAGTGGTTAATTTTATTTGCATGTAAATATCCCGAAAATTCGTCCAAAGTTTTTATAAGCGAAAAGTAAATTATTGTACTTCCTTTGTATGTTTTTAGAGCATCAAGTATTTTGGCCAACTTATCATCATAACCCCAAATATCTTTTGCCTCAAGACGTAAATTTGGACGCTTAATTCCTTCATGAAAAAGTTCAACCTCCTCACTTCGCAAATTTAGTTTTTCTACAATATCTTTTTGTACTTCTATAGTAGCCGTTGCAGTTAAAGCAACGGTTAATGGATTTCCGATTATGGCTCTAAACTCACCAATACGTGAATAATCTGGCCTAAAATCGTGCCCCCATTCAGAAATGCAGTGAGCTTCATCTATTGCCAGCAATGAAATTTTTGCCTTTTTAATTTCACTAACAAAATCTTTTTTTCTAAATCGCTCTGGTGTTACATATAGCAATTTAGTTTTCCCCGACACAAAACTTTGCAGCCTTTTTTCACGATTTTCTTTTGAGACTGTTGAATTAATAAATTCTGCGGGAATATTTCTTTTTTTTAATGCATCAACTTGATCTTGCATAAGAGCAATTAATGGAGAAATTACAATTGTTCCGCCATCAAAAATCAATGCTGGAATTTGATAAATAAGCGATTTTCCACCACCAGTGGGCATTAAAACAAGCGAATGTTTTTTATCCAAGATTAATTTATTTATAATTTTTTCTTGAACTCCACGAAATTGTGGAAATCCATAATATTGTTTTAATATATCAATAGGTAATTTCATCTGCTTCCAAAAATTTAATTGAGTTTCTGCAAAGATATTGATATCCGTAGTTTTAAAAATTTTTGGGATAAGTTGCCATAAATACTGTTCCAGTAGTTTCAGATGATTCAAATGAAACAATGCCTTTTAAATAATTTTCGGTTAATAATTTTACGCTATATGTTCCAATTCCTCTTCCAAAACCTTTGGTGGAAAAAGAGCGCTGGAAAAGTTGATGTTGTACTTGTATTGGAATAAAATCTTCGTTTTTTACATAAAATATCACTTTGTTATTTATATATTTACAATTAAGTAAAACGGTACTATTTTCTTTTGAAGCCTCCAAAGCATTTTTTGTTAAATTGCTCAAAACTCTTCTTAAAACAGTTTTATCGGAAGTAATAATTTCATCGGCACAATTTTGTTCAATTTGTATTTTTTTGCCTTCTGCAACTTTGTGGTTTTTGTAAAGAAGCACCAATTCTTCAAGAACTTCTTTTGTAGAAAAAGCTGTTATTATTAATTGAAGTTCACCATCTTCTGCAAGTGTTAAATTTCGTTGGGATTTAATTTCGTCAATTAATTTTTCTGAAATATCTTCAGCAATTTTTAGAAATTCATCCTTTTCTTCAGGTTTGCAATCTTGAATAATTTCCAAAAATCCAGATAAACTACCAGCTGTATTTAAAACATCGTGAAAAAAAATTCTTTCTAAAACTTTTCTCCTTTTTTCGTTACTAATATCAACAAACGAAAACAAAGTAAATTCAGTATTTTCAAGTATAATTTGCTTTGTCCATACATTAAGATCAAGAAATTGATTATTATTTTGTGTTATTCTGCACTCTTGTGTATCAAAACCCTTTATTTGACAATTTAATATTGCATTTACTGCTCCACATTCCGTACAAAATTCACTTGTTCCGCAACCAGCTTTTTCTTCCCAAGCGTGAATGCAATTAACAGCTTCGCCGGGTCGCATACCTAAAATTGAATCTGTTCCTAAAAAATCATTAAATACTTTATTTACAAAAACAATTTGGCGATTTTTATTTAGCACTAAAATAAATGCTGGAATATTATCCAAAAACGGCTTTAAAAATGTAATTTTATCTACAATTTTTTTTTGCTCCAATACCGTTTCGTAATCATCACGTTCAGGTGAAGCATATTTTGTTGTTAATGGCATTTCAATCATTAAATTAAATCCTATCTGATTTTTTAAATTTTGGTAATTAATAATCGTTTTAATTTACTAGAAAAGCAATATGTTTATTAAAAAACATTCTAATAGTTTAAATGAATATGGCTTGAAGCATTTTGTCGTTTTTCCACTTTAAGCCCAAAACCAAAATTTTACTACATTGATTATTATAAAACATTACTTTTGAAACAACCTTATTGCAAAACTTTAATTGTGGATTATAATAATATGAATTTTTCAAACAGACTCTTCACCATTTTACTTTTCGGAATTGTTTTTGCTTCACTTTCTTGCAATAATAATGACATAAATTCATCCGCAGCTTCGCTTGCTTTAATTGAAGAATTTACTCTTCAAGTATCAGAGCCTTCGGGTTTGAGTTTGGGGAAAAATGCAAAATCATTATGGATAGTAAGTGATGCACCCGACAATAAAATTTACGAAATAGATTTATCTGGAAATATAATTCAAACTCTAAATTATGTTGGAGATGATTTTGAAGGGATTGAATATGATTCATCCAAAAACGTGCTTTGGATTGTTGAGGAGCGTAAATATAATTTAGCAGAAATATCATTAACTGGAGAGAAAATTGACACTAAAAAAATAGATTTTTTAGGCAATAAAATTAATGGTTTTGAAGGCGTTTGTGTTGGAAATGGCTTTTATTACATAGCTAACGAGAAACTGCCAACTAAGATATTAAAATTAAATTCCGAATTTAGCATTGTTTCTAATTTTGATTTAGTGGGTGTAGATGATGTTTCCGGTTTATGTTACGACGATTTAACTAACCAAATTTGGGGAGTTAGTGATGAAAGCAAATTGCTTTTCTGTTTTGAAGAAAATTTGGGAATAAGTAAAAAGTACGAATTACCTTTTGACAAAATGGAAGGATTGGCAATAGATTTTATGCAAAATTTGGTTTATTTAGTTAACGATTCCCAAAGCAAACTTTATGTTTACAAACTAAAGCAATAGGATTAAAATAAACAATTTTAGAAAAAGATTAAGCAATATAGAAGCGAACTTGTCCCGACTAACTCGGTCTTAGCTTTTTTACCAAAAGGTTAAGTGAACAATGTCATAAACGCTTAGAGCGAGTTAGTCGAAAACATGTATTAATGCTTTACTAATGCATATTTGTGGATTAATTCATTTCAATTTCAAAAGGCAAGCGTGCTTGTACTTCTTTTGATTTAACCATATTTAAAGCTGTTGAGTAATGGCTGAATAAATTATCCAATTCATCTGAGAACAACATTGCTGACATATCTTCTTGCAAAGTTTCAATCAATTCTTGAAATGGCTCTTTTATTGCTGGATATTCAATAATTTTATAATCATCTATTTTTGCCAATTCTTTTGCTGATTCAATTGCATATTTAAGTCCGCCAATTTCATCAACCAAGCCAAGATCAATTGCTTGCAATCCCGACCAAATGCGACCTTGTCCAATATTATTAACTTCATCAAATGACATTTGTCGTCCAGTAGCAACGTTATTTACAAATGTGCTATAAACAAAATCGACTTGTTTTTGCAAAATGTTTTTTTCATCCATATTTAAAGGACGCAAACCACTTGCAAAATCGGAAAACTTACCACTTTTAACGCCATCAAAAGTTATTCCTAATTTACTATCAAAAAACTTTTGCATATTTGGAATTATTGAAAAAACTCCAATTGAGCCAGTTAAAGTTGTTGGTTCAGCAATTATTTTATCAGCCCCACACGAAATATAATATCCACCCGAAGCTGCGTATCTTCCGTAAGAAACAACAAAAGGCTTTTCGGCTTTCGCAAGTTCAACTTCCTTCCATATTAAATCGGAAATTAAAGCACTTCCGCCAGGCGAATTAACACGCATAACAATTGCTTTTACGTTATCTTGTTTACGTGCCTTTCTAATTGCATCAACAATATTGTCTTTCCCAATTACCGTTTCGCTTCCTTCGCCGCCATTTATTTCACCAATGGCATAA
>PCUD01000020.1:21691-25265 GCA_002786785.1 Ignavibacteriales bacterium CG18_big_fil_WC_8_21_14_2_50_31_20
AATTGTTTTAATATGTTTTTTCATAGAAATATTTTTTAGAATTTCGAGAACATCAACTTCGTAGTTTAGTTTATCAATCAAATTATAATCCACCGCATCTTTTGGCGATTGCACAAGCATATTGTTGGAAATATTTTGAATTTCACCGGCTTCAATTTTGCGGGCAATTGAAATTTTGTTTAATAAATAATTGTTTATTGAATTAACAAAAGCGTTTAATTGTTCCCTATTTGCTTCGCTCATTCCTTCCAAAAGAAATGGTTCAACCGCACTTTTGAATTTTCCAACCTTAATTACTTGTGCTTCTATTTCCAATTTATCTAATGTTTTTTTGAAGAAAGCTAACTGTGTGTTTAATCCTCTAAAATCGAGACCGCCGGTTGGTGTTAAGTAAATTGAATCAGCTACTGAAGCCAAATAATAAGCAGTTTGCGAAAAATAATTTCCGTGAGCAATAATTGGCTTTTTTGACGTTTTAAAATCAATTAATGCATTTCTTATTGGTTCAATTGTAGCATAACTTCCAGCATTAAAATCATCCATTTTCATGTAAATGGCAACAATATTACTATCATTTTTTGCTTTATTAATATTTTCAACAATATCGTTTAAGCCAATATTTTTACTAATTTTTATAGCTAAAAAACTTGATAAATTTAAGTTGTCAAACTGTGTTCGTTCTGGAACCGGCTTATCAAACTCTAATTCCAAAATTGTATTTGATGAAATTGAAACTGTTTCGTCAGTGCTAACCATTGATACAATTCCAAGCATAATAATAAAAAACAAAAAGAATAGTGTAATTAACGATGCAATTGTTCCCAGAAACGATGCAAAGAAAAATTTTAAAAACTGTTTCATGATTATTCCTTTATAATATCTTTGATTTTAGGTTTAAAGATAGGAAATGATTTACAATATTTTATATTTTAGAAGCTAAATTATTTAAATAGGAAAATATTTATTATGACAAATTATCTTAAAAAACTATTCTTTTTTAGTTGTCTATTTACTTTAACTTTATCAGCACAAGATAAATTATTAACCTTAGAACAGGCATACCTTAAAGGAGAACCTAGCTTAATTAAATCCTTGCCAACAATAAGCGTTTGGTCAGAGGATAGTAATTCATTTTTGATTAAGGACGATGGAAAAATAAAAATCTTCAATCTTATGTTAAATGAAGAGCGTTTATTGCTGGATTATGCTGAACTTAATAAAAGTCTTCCTTACGGATTTGATCTTTCAAAAGCTGAAACTAATACTGACAGTTATTCAAAATTTATACTTAGCAAAGACAACGATCTTTATCTATTTCAAAGCGAGACAAAAATACTTTCCAAATTAACAGATGATAGCGGTCAAGAAATAAATCCAACATTTTCACCCAATGGAAAATTTATTGCATACACAAAAAATAACAATTTGTATGTTTTTGATTTAGCTAAAAATTCTGAAGTTCAATTAACTTTTACTGGATCGGATATTCTTTATAATGGTTATGCCTCATGGATTTATTACGAAGAAATTCTTGGAAGAGATTCTCATTATCGTGCTTTTTATTGGTCGCCAGATAGTAAACAGCTTGCGTTTTTACAGTTTGATGATTCTAAAGTACCAACATTTACATTAACATGCGCGGAGGGTGTGCACGGCAGAGTTGAAATAGAACGCTATCCAAAACCTGGCGATCCAATTCCAGATGTAAAACTTGGCATTATAAATTTAGAAACCAATAAAACTACTTGGATTGATAGTACCGTAAACAAAGGGAATTACATCGCGTGGTCATTATTCACCAATGACAGCAAGAGTTTAATTTATCAAAAAATGAATCGTGGACAGGACACATTAGAAATTATGTTTTCGCAACTTGATAATCCAAAGCCAAAAGAAATTTACAAAGAAACTCAAAAAACTTGGGTTGAGTTTATTGAAAATATTTACATGTTAAAAAATGAAAATGGCTTTTTATTCCGCTCCGAAGTCAATGGATGGAATCATATTTATCATTACAATTTAGATAGAAAATTAATAACTCAAGTTACCAATGGTTTGTGGGAAGTTAAAGATATTGCACTTGTTAACGAAGAAACAAAAACAATATTTTTCCATGCAAGTAAAGAAAATTCGACTGAAACTCAGCTTTACAAAACTCAATTTGATGGTTCAGAAATTGTGAAACTTACAGATAGTGCTGGCACTCATTCATGCACAGTAATCCCAAATGGAAATTATTTTATTGATGAATTTAGTTCAATAAATAAACCTGCAGAATTGGTTTTATACAATATAAATGATAACAGTAAAAAAAATATTGCGGAATCGAAACTTCCAGAAATGGATAATTACACTTTGGCAAAAGTTGAGCTGTTCACAATTACTACAGAAGATGGTTACAATTTACCAGCAAAATGGTTCTTACCACCCAACTTTGACGAAAGCAAAAAATATCCAGTAATTTTTTCAGTTTATGGCGGACCCGCAAATGCGACTGTAAACAATTCATTTCCGACACGGGGATTGGGAAATTACTTTCTGGCACAAAATGGAATTATTGTAATTCAAGTTGATAATCGTGGCTCGGGGCATTTTGGAAAAAGAGGGAAAGATGAAATGTACAGAAAACTTGGCACTTGGGAAATTGACGATTTAGTTACGGCAGTAAAATGGTTACGCAAAAAGCCGTTTGTAAATACCGATAAAATTGCAATAACTGGTGGAAGTTATGGCGGATATACAACAAGCATGGCTTTAGCGCGTGCCGGAGAATATTTTAAATATGGTATTGCAAAATATGCTGTAACAGATTGGAAATTGTACGATAATTTTTACACTGAGCGATTTATGGATACTCCAGATGAAAATCCCGAAGGTTATAAATATGCATCTGTTATTACGCATGCAGAAAATTACAATGGTGGAATGTTAATAACTCACGGTTCAATGGATGATAATGTTCACATGCAAAACACAATTCAACTAATTGATGAGTTGCAAAATTTTGATAAACCATTTGAACTTATGATTTACCCAAATCAACGCCACGGAATTAGAAATCCCAAATTTGCCCACTCGGTTAAATTGGATGTTGATTTTTGGTTTAGAAAATTGTTGGATAAATAGAAATGTTCTGAATTTTTAACGTAAATCAACTTTTTTGCTTTTTTAACTCTAAAATTTAGCATATTAAAAATAAAAACGAACAGATTTTGAAATTGTAGCACAGAATAGCATTCTGTGCTTTTTTCATCTAAAATCTCATTAATTCAAAAAAGGTTGGTCTTGTCATTCGGACGCATACTATGCGTCCTCTTCATATTCCAATTCTACAATCCCGCTTGTTCAAAAAATTAACTAACAAAAACCAAAAATGTAGCACAGAATAGTATTCTGTGCATAGTTCTGCTACCATTCCAATTCTAAAATCCCGTATGTTCAAAAATTGAACTTACGGGATAACTTGTCTAATCAATATTTTATCTGAAGATTTTATCAGAGAATTTCAAGATAAGTTCCGATTCTACAATCCCGCTGTTCAAAAAGCGAACTGCGGGACAGGTAGTCTAATCAA
>PCUD01000020.1:25333-34580 GCA_002786785.1 Ignavibacteriales bacterium CG18_big_fil_WC_8_21_14_2_50_31_20
GATTCTACAATCCCGCTTGTTCAAAAAACGAACTGCGGGACAGGTAGTCTAATCAATATCAATTTAGCACTTCAGACAGCAGGAGGCAATGTCGTTCCGATTCTACAATAGTCTAATCAATATAAGAACTTCTGGAAAGTTTTATCTTAATCAAATAGTGGTTCCGATTCTACAATAGTCTAATCAATATACGATAAAACAAAAACTTAACAGAGTTCAAAAATGTTCCGATTCTACAATAGTCTAATCAATATAAAGTGACGAAAAATATTATCAAGGATTTATTGAGTTCCGATTCTACAATCCCGCTTGTTCAAAAAACGAACTGCGGGACAGGTAGTCTAATCAATATAGCTGCATTTATTCAGAATTAGGTGAGATACTTTCGTTCCGATTCTACAATAGTCTAATCAATATATATGCTAGAAGAGTTAATAACGGAAAGCACAAATGGTTCCGATTCTACAATCCCGCTGTTCAAAAAGCGAACTGCGGGACAGGTAGTCTAATCAATATAGCTGCATTTATTCAGAATTAGGTGAGATACTTTCGTTCCGATTCTACAATAGTCTAATCAATATTTAATGACCCGTTTGATTACGAAAGGGCTTCTTTGTTCCGATTCTACAATAGTCTAATCAATATTTTAGGGGGGCGACCTTTTAATAGTGTGTTGCTGGTTCCGATTCTACAATAGTCTAATCAATATCCTTCTACACTCCAACCCTTTTCTTGTTTTGTGATAGGTTCCGATTCTACAATAGTCTAATCAATATGTATCTTGGGGACTAACAAGCGACGGTACTAATCTTGTTCCGATTCTACAATAGTCTAATCAATATATCAAAAGAACTTTTTTACTTGAACGGTGGAACTGAGTTCCGATTCTACAATAGTCTAATCAATATGAAAAAATTGAATTATTATGCAACAATTCAAAATTGTTCCGATTCTACAATAGTCTAATCAATATGATTGCTTTTGAGTGCGGGATGATTACCTTAATGGGGTTCCGATTCTACAATAGTCTAATCAATATTTGAAAACAGAACAAAATTATATTGAGGTGAAATAGTTCCGATTCTACAATAGTCTAATCAATATGTATATGGGAAGATGGTACTTGGAAAATAGGGGTATGTTCCGATTCTACAATAGTCTAATCAATATAAAATGCGAAAAAGTTATAAAGTGACTATAAGATAGTTCCGATTCTACAATAGTCTAATCAATATCAATTCAAAAAGAAAACCCCTATAACCTTGAAACAATAAGTTCCGATTCTACAATAGTCTAATCAATATAACGGAATTTCGCTATAACAATTCACGCAATAAAGTTCCGATTCTACAATAGTCTAATCAATATTAAACGCCCATACACAAAAAGAGGCGGTTGAAGTAGTTCCGATTCTACAATAGTCTAATCAATATTAAAGAGTCCCGTAATAATAAAGGTTATTTTTCCATTGGTTCCGATTCTACAATAGTCTAATCAATATTACTAATATACTTTTCGATAGTCATTGTTTTTCCCTTGTTCCGATTCTACAATAGTCTAATCAATATATAAAAGGAGATTCACCATGAACACAGAGCAAGAAGTTCCGATTCTACAATAGTCTAATCAATATAAAAACTCCAAATATAATTTAAGAGGAATAAAATGAAAGTTCCGATTCTACAATAGTCTAATCAATATAGTGCAAAGCTATCAAAAAAAGAGATGCCGTGCAAAGCAAAAGTTAAAAAACGAGCAAAAAACAAACAAAATATAACTTTACTACTTTGTAGTTTTCCAACAAAAAAATACAACAATAAAAGTTCAAAAATTGCATAAAAACGAACATTACAAAATAAAATAAGTGTTAAAACATAAAAAAAAGCAAAAAATAATTAGAAAGTAGAAAAGTTAAATAAACTTAGAAATAGGGTTTGCTTCGTTTCCTAAAATGTTTTTATTAACAACATCGGTATTTCTAATTTCGTAAAAAAGCACCATATCAACTTTTTTATCAATTACCTTTGTAAGCTGGTTTTTTAAGTCGTTAAATTGCGTTTTTGTTAGTTCGCCTTCAAAAACAGATTTTTGCACCCAAAACAAAAATTTACGACAAGTTTTAAGAGCTTTTGGCAATCTTTTAGGCGATTTAATATCATAAGTAACAATATAATACATCATTTTCCTCTAATTATCATTAAAAGGCTCATATTCTACTTCGTTATCAAAATGCTTCAAAAGTTTATAACATTCCTCTTTAATAATATTTACATAGCTCATTTTGGTGTTAAAACCACTAACGCTTTGCGGCGTAAATAATTTTTCGTCAATAATTTCGGTAAAAGTTTGTTTTGCCTTTTTATTTATTCGGCAAAAATTATTTTTGGTAAAAAATTGTTTTTCGTTAACCATTTTATGGTTAATAATTTTAAAGATAGTTTTATCAATAATAATGGGTTTAAAAATATCGGCTAAATCATAAACCAACGGAAGTTTAGAATCGCCAATTTCGTGAACAAACCCAATTTCGGGATAAATTTTAGTCTTTGTAATTTCGTTAAGCACTGTTCCATAAACAATCATATTTCCATAAGAAATAAGCGAGTTTATCATATTATTTGGCGGATTTTTAACTCTTTTGTAAAAATTGACCGGATAAACAAAAATATCTTGCCAAGTTCTATAATAAACACGGCGCGATTCGCCCTCAAAACCCATAATTTCATTTACGCTTTCTGCAATTGAAATATTAAAAATGTTCTCTTTAATTTGTTCAATTGCCTCCAAAAGATTATTTCCACGATAATTATAATATTGAAGATTGCTAACAATTGCATTAAGCGAAGCAGTTACAATTTTTTTTGCCAAATGCAGCCTTTTATCGTAATTGTTATAAAACATAACCTGATTAACAATTGAATTTCCCGAACTATTTTCATTTGGCGGCACAAAAGAACCGCCATATTTATAATTTCGCGAAAACAGATGCAAAGGAATGTTGTTTTGAGATAAAAAATATAAGAACCGCGAATTGAAACTGATTGAGCCAATTGCAAATATAGAATTGACTGTTTCAACAGGTATAAATTTTTTATCCCCGGTGGGAATTATGCAATTTGAATCGTTAAAAAATTCGTCCGATTTATATTCAACTTCTTCGTCAAAATCGTCATCATTTGCTTTTTTATCCATTTTTTGAAAAAGCAGCGTATTTTGATTACGCTTTAACTGTGTATCAGAAAAAATATAAAGATTTTGCTTCATTTTGTCACTCCATAAAGTTGGTTAATTTTAATATATATTAAACCTATTGTTAAAAATGAAATTCCTAACCAAATGCCATGAACAGTTGCCGTTAAAATAAGTGAAACTGAAACCACAATAACAATAACTTTTGATAACCAAATTGGAATTTTCTTAAAAACATAAATTTCCAAAACAAAAATTAGCAAACCAGCTAAAAGAATTGAACCAATAATTAGAAACATAAAAAACCTCAAATGTTATTTAATTTTAATGCTCAAAATTAAATGTTTAAATTGGGTTTAATAGAAATGAAACATTGCTGAAACGTTACTAAAAGGAAAAGTGTATAGTTATGAAATAGGCTGACTCAAAAAACAAAAATCCCATCTTTAAAAAATCCCTTCTTGAGAGGGGAAACGATGAAACTTGTTTCATTGTAGGGGTGTGTTAATTACTTACTAATTTAAAATTCCTAAATTTTCAACACACGCTAAATCTCCTCTCAAGCAATGTTGTCAACTTAAGAAAATAAATGTGGCTAAAGCCATTATTTCTGTTGTTTTCTCCCGTCGCCTTCAGGCAACGGGTTAAGAGAGAAAAAAGAATTGGCTTTAGCCACATTTAGAACGCGTTAATTTACTTATGTTTTTAAGTTGACAGCATTGCTATGGAATGAAGGGACTTTTTCACATTTTTTTGTAAACATAAGTTGCAACTAAAAACTATTATTTCAATTTCACTAAAAAATGGATATATTTTATAAAAAAGTTAATCGTAATTAATACCTATTTTCTCTTTTGGTGTAACTATTTTATAAGAAGAATCACCATAAATTCTTTCGGTAGTTATTTGAAATTCAAAAAGCTCTTCGGGTGTTAATATTGAGTTTAATTTACTATTAATTTTTGAACGAATTGAACGAAAATATTCCGAAGAAATGCCCTTTATAGACCAATGATGCGAATCTTTTAAGTCGTAATAATAGTTAAAATATTCAGTTAGTTTAAATAACAATTTTTCTGCAAATTCTTTTGATTGTAGCTCGCTAACGCCAATTTTTTTGTCCGATTCAATTTTAATTTCGCAAAAAGTAAGGTAAATAACCAATTCAATTGGAGTAAAAAATACCGATTTATCTTTATATCTAATTTCTCGCTTTCGTAAATCAATTACCAATTTTGCCTCGTCGGATAGCAGTTTTAATCTCAATTGTGCTTTTTCAACCAATTTGGAATATGAAAGCGATTCTTTTAAAATTGGTGCATTTAGGCTTCTCATTTTAACAAATGGTATTTCAGCAATTATTAATGCTTCCTTTTCTTCCTTTGTTTTTGGATAAAAATTATTAAACTCAAACTTTTCGTCTGTTAATATGTGATAAAGTTTATCGTTTTTACGCGCAAAAAGTGACATAACCAACGCCAAATGTGCCGACATTGATTTACGTCCACCAGAAATTGAAGCGTGAATAATTGAGTTTTGGTTTGCGGTTAATTTTTTAATTAATTCAGCAGTTTTGTTTGGAAATAGAATGTTTTCCGAGTCAGTTTTAATATCAAATAATTCTATAGTTTCTTCGTTAGCAACAATTAAATTTTTGTTGGAATTAAAATTAGGCAACTTAACATTATTTACTGAACACAACTCTTTAAGTTGGCTTAAAAACGAAACATTTGGAGTTTTTGGGCTTTTATCCTTGCCCAACAAAACCAATTTGCCACGTTGAGTAGTTAATATAAACAATTCATCAATTACAATATTTTTCTGAGTTGTTAGTGCAAATAAGGTTTCGGTAACAATTTGTGGCGTTAAGCCCGAAATTGCTACAAGTATATTTTTCATTATTAACTCCGAGCAAAATTTATTAGATTTTGTAATTAGAGTTTCTACAAAATAAGGATTTATCTCTTTGTCATTTCGATTCCAACGTTTTTTGTAGGAAGAGAAATCTCGCACAATTTGAAAGATTTCTCACCCACAAAACGGGTTCGAAATGACTAATTCATTATTTTGCAGAAACTCTATTTATTATTATACTCTTAAATATTTGAATATTTTTATCATTATACTCTTAATTTTTATATTCTCTAAATTTAACAAACTCAAAGTTAACCATCTTTCCATCAGGTAAATTTTTTGTGTTTCGGTTGCCAGTTGAAGCCAAAACAGTGATTTTTTCTTCTATTAATAGTGATGCAAGCGCAAATACAAAAGTGAATTCACCCATTAAATGCACTGCATTATTTTTGTTAAAATGGTTAGTTAAAATCTCTTTTATTTTATTTAGATATTTATGAGCAACAATAATTACTTCTTCGGCTGAACATTTTGGATTTATTGCAGGAAAACTGATATTATAAATTTCGCCGAATTGTAAATTTGCTTGTTCTATTTGCTTTTCAGACCAAGTCTCTAAAGGATGATTTGATAAATTTATTAGCATTTTATTTAAAGTATATCATTTAGTATATTTATTAAAATTGTTTTGCTTTCTTCAACAATGTTTATTTGACGGTTTGAGGCAATTTTATCAATTACAACAATATCGTGTTTACGAGCCAATTTTTTGAGGCTATCATTAATTTGAAGCCGAGTGATTAAAATCCTTTTTGTGTAAGTTCCAAGATATTCTCTACTTCCGGCAGTTGAAAGTTGGTCTATTCCACGTTTTGTGTTTTCTTCTTCCTTTCCACTTTTTATTTCAACAACTGCAAAATTATTTGTCCCAGTTTTTTTTAAGACAGCATCAATTTCAAGTTGGTTGCCTTCACCTTTTGGTTTAACACTTTTAATTAATTCGAAGCCATTATTAATAAGCACGTCTGTAATTGCATTTTCATACTTTATTCCAAACAAGTTTTTATTTTCATGTTCACCTATATAATAATCATTTAGGTGAGCTTTCAAATATGTGTCAACATTTAATAGTTCAAGAATGGGTTCTGTTTTTTCGGAAACATCACGTTTATCATCTATAATATGTATTAAATTGTTTATGTTGTTTTGGCTATCCAAATAAACTACTTTAGAGTTTGTTTCAAGTGCAAATTGAAACAGAGCTACTGACATTATTTTAGTTCCGCCAGTAATGTTAAAAACATACTCATTATTTTTATTATAAACAGCTCTCAGTTTTTTAAGATTGTACGAAAAATTGTATGGTTCAGTTTTAACTAATTCAATGTTGTTAACAATTTTCTTTAATCTATTTGCAACAGACATTGTTTTTTGAGTGTGTAAAACAATAGTTTTTTCTGGCTTAAAGTAAAGTATTGGCAATAGGTTTGGTATCGGTTGCTCACCTATGAGATTGATTAATATTTTCATAATTTATGGATTATCATTAACAAAATCGTGTCTTCCAAATTTTCTTAAATTTAATTCATTATTTTTGAAAGTGCAGCTAACCCTATCACCTTGATTAATTCTAAAATGACCAATAACTACTCCACCTTCAAATTTGTTTTGGTAATTCTCATATAGTAAACCTCCATCTTTTTTCAAAAATGATAAATCACCCTTATTTTCAATTAAGAGTTTGGATGCTTTTGCTAAAGATTCTTGTAGTTTAATTTTATCAATTTGAGATGCTTCAGTAAATAGCTTTTTAAATTTATCAGAATATTTTAAGGAAGGCAGTTCAACTAAATTATTCCCCAATAATTCTTTTTTAATTCCTTGCCAAACCAATTCGCCCCAAACAGAAAAAGTAACTTGTTTATCAATTACATCAAACATCAATTCAGGTAATTCAGTTACTGAATTAACCAAAGGATTTAATCCCGCAGAAATTAACAATAGTTTATCAATAAACTTTGTAAAGATATCTGTATCAATTTTTATAGGCAGTTTTGGTATTTCAATTAGTTCAGAATTTGTTGATTCAAAAATGTAAATTATTTTATCGGCATAAAACATTGCTATTGTATTCATATAACCTTGCAGACTTTTAAAACTGCCAGTAAGATTAAAAACAACTTGGTAACCAGAATCTTTGTAACCTGGCAAAGTGCTATCGCACCAAGAGATTAATTCTTTAACACCTTCATCAAAATTATATTTTGTTTTGGTATTTAGCGATTTTGGAGTAAATATTTGAGCATTGTAGCCAAGTTCGGATAAATAGTTAGTCAAAATATTAGCACATTTAATGCCTTGCATTGTATCAGTGGAAATTAAATAATGAATATCTTCAGCATCCTTTGGGTTTGATTGATAAAAACCCAAAATGCCATTTAATTCGGCAGAAAGTCTTTTTTTGATTTCTAATGAATCACTTGTTTTTAATTTTTGGAATGATATTTTTTCTAATTTTTCAACAAGTTCAACAATTTCTTTATCGCATTCATTTTCGGAACAATTTGAATTAGTATAAATTTTTGTTCTTTCTTCTTTACTAGCAATGTTAGTAAGCAAACTTGTTCCAACGGTAGAAATAATTATCTTTTTCATATTAACGCCTAATCATAATGAAACCGACATTTCACAACTCTAATTTCATCGTTCTTAATTTGATATATAAGTCTATGTTCATCTGTTATTCTACGCGACCAAAAGCCTTTGTATTTATGTTTTAAGGGTTCGGGTTTTCCAATTCCATCAAAAGGTGTTCTAGAGATATCCTTTAATATTTCATTTATCCGTTTGAGAATTTTTTTATCGGTTATTTGCCAATAAAGATAGTCTTCCCATGATTCCTCAATAAAGAGGTACTTGTATTTCATTCTTCAATTAACTCTTTTTCGAATGATTTTCCTTCATTTAACTTTTTTATTGCTGAATCTAACCGACTTTCATTAGCAAAAGAAGATAATTCGTGCTGAGTGGTTTGCAAAGCGTTGAATTCATCCAAAGACATAATAACAACACCTTTATCTTTTCCACGATTAATTAAAAGAGTTTCAAGACTTTCATCAACTTTATTAAGATACATTTTCATGTTATTTCTAAACTCAGACATTGTAGTAGTTAGCATTTTAACCTCTAAATTATTTATATGTACAAATATATGTACATATTGTTGTAATTCAAAATTATAGTTTTGCCTTCAATGTAAAAGCAATTCCATTATGAATATGATCTGGGAAACTATTGGAAATATTATCAACAGCACGTCCATAAAACTCCCGTTTTTCATCCGTAATAAAACAACTACCTGGAGTTAACAAAATTAATGGTTTTTTAAATGGATTTTTCGAATTAGATTTTTCTTCTCCAAATTTACCGTGTTTTACACTAATGTTATAAAATGCTTCCATTATTTTATCATTATTTGCTGGTAGTATGTGACTCAAAGAAATAAATCCATTTGATATTTCGGGTTCGCTAAAATCATTAAAATTCTCAAATTTGCCAATAATTTCAAATTGACCATAACCAGATGATTTTTTCTTGCCAAAACCAATTTCAAAAACTGATTTAAGAATAGATTCGCAATTAAATTTATCCCATTTATCACTATCAATAATTTTAACAAAAATATTAATAAATGTTTTATCATCAAGATATTTGGGATTGTAAGTAAATAATTTACCCTCCATACTTTTAAAAGTTTTTCTATCAATTCCAACACTTACTCGCAAATCACTCAAAAAACCCGGATTTTCTTGTGTTCCTAAACTTGATAGAGAATTATCAAACGAGTTTAAGTCGCCATTAAGATATAAATTAAGTTGATTTAGCGTAACAAATTTTTGCGATTTTGACTCTTTTTGTTTTATAAAATCTTTAATTCGTTCACTTTTGCTTTTTTGCTCAAATTTTGGAGTTGTTAGTTTTAGTGGTTTTGGAAAATAGTAAATATCATTTTTATGGAATAAACCATCAGAAATAGTAAAAATTGGATTTCCATTTACAAAATAATCCAAAAATTCTAATAATTTTTCTTCACCATGTTCTTCTTTAAATCTCCAAGCAAAATGTCCAAATATGGTATCTGATTGTAGTTCTGATAACAAACCAGATTTTAGCTTTAGTTTTAATTTTTTTATTTGTGCCATAA
>PCUD01000020.1:34615-36657 GCA_002786785.1 Ignavibacteriales bacterium CG18_big_fil_WC_8_21_14_2_50_31_20
TGCTTCTTCTAAGCGTTGTTTAAATTTTTCATCATTATCGTTTTCAAAAACACGAATTGAAACTTCCATATTAAACTTTGCTCCAGCAGCAATTCTTTCTTGTGTTCTATTTCCACCCTGAAATGCTGCCATTTTCTTTCGGTCAATTTTAACTTCAATTTTTTCTTCACCTTGTGCATATTCTAAAGAATCATCTGCCAAATTTGAATCTCTAAAAAGGAATCGACTTGGTTCAAAATTTGTTCTAGAACTACTACTGCCAAATAATTTTACGACTAAACTGGCATTATTTGTATCTTGAGAAGGACCTTCACCTTTGCTATCTGCAAAAGTATCTCCATATTTTAACTCAAGTGCCATTCTAAAACGACCTTTTAAACTACTACCAGGAATATAGGGCATTTGTGTAATTGGGTTTCTAATTACAGGGTTATCAATTCCACCAATTTTAACTGCATCAGTTGGCCCACCAATATGCAAACCACTTTCTAATGTAATAATTGAAGTTGCTTTAATGTAATGTGTTAGTTTGTTCATTTTGCGCTCCGTTTAATGTTTGTAATATCCAATTAGTGATTCAAAATGAGGTATAAATCCTTTTCTAAAATGATCTTCAGATTTAATTGCCTGTGCTATATTATATTCAAAAAAATTAAAGAAATCATCTGAAATAAGCTTTTTACCTTTTGCATTATTAATAAGTGGTACTAATTTTAATAGTTCAGAAATAACAAATTCAAAATCTTTATTTATTTTATATTTACCTTCGATCAATCTACATGAATCAAAATACTTTCTAATTTGAGTTGATTTGTTAATATTATTATCTTTCTGAAACAATTCTGCCAATTGCTGAGGATAGTGAATAATTAGTTGAGGCTTGAGATTTTTGCTAATAATATTTGAAAAATATCCATCCTCAAGTTCCTCAAAATATTCATCTAATGGTAAAATTCCTTTCTTAATAAACTTAACATTTTTAGCTGCTTTTTTCCCATCCTTCAAAAATGGTTCATATTCAACTATATCATCAACTTTAGGAATGTTTTTGTAAGCACTATTACGACAAAAATAATCTTTGTCAATAAAGAAAAATTCTTTATCTGAAATAACCTTTGTTATTTTACCTGTTGCCATTTTTAACTCACTTTTATTTTCTTAATGAATAAATTGTATTACAAATTAAAGGATATATAATATTTTCATCCTTTTTTTCAATTTCAGTTTTATTTACTTTTAATAATGCTCTAAAAAATATTTCCAGCTCTTTATTGGGATAATTCCCTTTTATTTTCACATTCCTATCTAGTAAGTATGAAAGATGTGGATGCCATAAAATATTAGAAGTATCTCCACTATTCCGAAATTTTTGCATCATTTTCGAAAATTCAAGTAAATTTTGAATTAACGCCAAAGAAATATGCTTTTGGCCAACAGAATTAACAAGCATTTTCATTTCTTTTGCAATAATATTAGCCGACTCATTCTTCAAATTAGTCTCAAACAACCGTAAACCATCTTTATCATTATGTGAATAAAAGATTTTAGAATTTTCGTCAATATCTGAAATAATATTATCAGCTTTTAATTTTTTCACTTCTTTCTGGTTTTCTTCTGCCATATCTGCTACAATTCGTATTGGAGTATTGTGTTTAAAATTAGTAAGTGAATAACTAATATGCACTTCGGGATTATGGCAAACAAATTTTTGAAATGTTTCATTAAAAGCATTTACTAACTTGAGAGCAGAGTTTTGTGGAGCAATTAACATAATATCATCACCACCAGCAAAAACCGTATAAACTTTTTGGTCCGAAATAGTGCCATCGTCAACCGATTTAGCAATTGTTCCTTTTTCCCATTCCTCTAAAAATCCGTTTAATGAATAGCTAAAAAAGTATTTCAAATGATTACTTAAAGTAGTTGTTCTTGAAATTCCTGTTAAATCTCTTGTTTCTGCTGTTTCATTCTCTCTATTTCCAACAAGACCGGAAGACATAATTAGTCCAAGATTATCAACATCACCTTTAATTAGTGTCATA
>PCUD01000003.1:0-11959 GCA_002786785.1 Ignavibacteriales bacterium CG18_big_fil_WC_8_21_14_2_50_31_20
GTTTCAACTGCATGTTACGACTGTCATCCAAAAGGAACAGAAGACGGTTTGAAACCAATATTAAAACCAAATATACTGAAATGATAAAACTGAAATTTATAATACCATTTTTAATGGTGCTGTTTAAAGGAATAATATTTTCTCAAAATACTATTCAATTTTCTGAAGGGGAAGTAACATATATATCTTCAAAAAATGTATATGTAAAATTTAGCATTACTGAAGGCATACAAATTGGGGACACTTTATTTTCGAAGATTAATAGAATTGAAGTGCCAACTATTTTAGTTGAACATATTTCTTCAACTTCGTGTGCTGGAAGTAAAATTGTTGAAACTAATTTTAATGTTGGTGATAAGGTTTATGCAAAAATTTTAAACGTAATTCTAAAGAAAACAGAAGTTGTTGAAAATGTTGAAGTTATTGACAGTTCAAAAAGAGAATCCTTAGAAGTAGTGAAAAAAATCAAAAAGAAAAAGAATGAAGGTGATATTTATGGGCGATTTGGAATTTCTTCATACTCAAATATTTCTAATGTTTCTTCTTCCGATTTTGTAAGATGGCGCTATACTTTGTCGGCAAAAGCAGATAACTTTTCTTCATCTAATTTTTCATTTAACAGTTATATATCATTTAACTATCGTTCTACAAATTGGAATTACATTAAAAACCATATTAGTGACGCACTAAAAATTTATTCATTATCTGTTAAATACGATTTTAATGAAAATCTTAATCTTATTGTTGGACGAGATATTAACAGAAACACATCTAATATTGGGGCTGTTGATGGATTCCAGTTGACGCAAAAGCTAAATAATTTTGAGACTGGCATAATTGTGGGCTCAAGACCAGATTATTCTAATTATGGATTTAACTATAAAATGTTTGAGTATGGTGGCTTCGTTAGCCATTCTAATAATGTTGGGTTTGGTATTATGCAAAATTCCATAGCTGTTTTTCAGCAAACTAACAATTTTAAAACCGATAGAAGATTCCTTTATTATCAACATAGTAGCAATATTATTCAACAAGTGAATATATTTTTCTCAAGTGAAGTTGATTTGTATAAAAAGGAGCTTGGAATTAGTTCGTCAACATTTAGTCTTACGGGACTTTATTTTTCATTGAGATACCGCCCTTCAAGAATAATTAATTTCAATGCATCTTATGATGCAAGAAAAAATGTAATTTATTACGAATCATTTCAAAATTATGCCGATAGTCTTTATGAAAATGCAACTCGCCAAGGTGTTAGATTTGGTGTAAACTTCAGACCAATTAATAATCTATATATTAGTGGAAATTATGGTTTTAGATTTCAGTCAAATGATTTAAGAAAAACTCAAAATATTTCTGGAAATGTTTCGTACTCAAACCTTCCATTTATTTCAGGCTCTATTGGTGTTTCTTGGAATAATTTAAAAACTTCGTATATTGATGGAAATATTTATGGGGCACGATATTCTAAAGATTTGTTTTCTAATTTGGTTTATGCTGCTCTTAATTATCGAAATATTAATTATGATTTTGTAAATGGAACTCCAAACTTGCAACAACACATAATAGGAGTTGATTTAAGTTTTAGAATAATGAAACAATTATCAGTTTCATTAAATTATGAAGGAACATTTGAGAAAAGTGATTCATATTCTCGCGTGTTTTTTAATATTACGAAGAGATTTTAAGTAAATCCCTTCGTAATAAAAATAAAAATTATATTATGTGTTTAATCCCTTTATTTTCAAATAAAGTGCCCCAGCTAAAAGAATTAAAATAAGTGTAGAAATTCCATATCCAATACGCCTATTATCATGTTCTTCTATCTCATGATCGGCTAATTTCAAGGCATTTAATGATGCAAGAACTCCTTCATTAGTTCTACCAACAACTTTTGACGTATCAAAAGTATGAACTAAAGTTCTTGATTGAATAAGAGCTTGTTTTACATTTTTCAATTCATATTCAATCTCTATATTATTCATTCCAATAATGGCTATTTTTTCAGACATCGCTTTTGTTGAATCATAAAGTTCAGATAATTGTGTTAATTTCTCATAAAACATTTCTGAAGCAATATAACCATCTTCGCCTTTGTCGTGGCATTCAGTACATGTTGTAGATGTTTTTACATTTAGCATTTCATCACTTGGCTTTGCAATTAGATGATTTCCGTGACACTGTTCACAAGCTTTTATTTCTAATCCAGCAAATGGCTCGGCCATATTTGAATTGTTAAAAAAGTTCATATTATTTACATGACATGAACCACAAATATGCGAAATAGATTTAACTCCTGGAGGAGCTGCTCCATGATTTCCATGACAATCGTTACAAGCAGGTGCACTATTATCATGTTTTTCTAATAATGCAATTCCATGCACACCCTTTGAATATTCCTCAACTTGATTTGATTTTAGGTTGTATTTATTCATTAAATCAGAATTACCATGACAATTGTTGCAAGTATTTGGAATATTAGCTGCATAAACTGTTGACCTTGTGTCAGATGCAGGCAAAATTGAATGTGAAGTATGACAATCAATACAAGTAGCTACATCTTTATTTCCAATTTTTAGTTGCATGCCATGTTTGCTAATGTAGTATTGAGATACTTGGTCAGTAGAAATTCTTGCCTGAAATACTTGCATTTTACTAATATCTGAATGGCACTTACCACAGAAATTAGGAATTTCTTTTTTTGTTGGAACCCCAACAAAACCATTTTTTTTACTCATTGCAATTTCTTCATCAGCAGATGTTGATAAACCGCCGTGACAACCAGCACAGGAAAGACCATTTTGTAAATGTATATCATTTTCAGAAAAATGCTCTGGCATCATATCATTTTCAGAATGGCATTTTATACATTCGTCGGTATATTTTTTTGAATTTTGAGCAGATTGCAAGTTATCATTTGCAAAAGTTATAGCCGTAAATACTAAAACAATTGCAAAAATATTACATATAAATTTTGTATTAATATTCATTTTCTTATCCTATATTAAGTATCCTTTAATAGTGAATATCACAATATATAAAATGGCAAAAATACCTATCCATCTAATTATTTTGTTGTTCAACTCTTTCTTTTTTGAAAAATTTATAAATGGAATAAAAAGCCATATTACACCCGCAAGACCAAAAGCTAATATTCCAAAAACTTCACCTTCAATAAATAATATGTTAGCTGGAAGTAGTTTTAATGTTTCAAACATAAACATAAAATACCATTCTGGTTTAATTCCAATTGGTGCAGAAGCTAATGCATCGGCTTTTAAGCCTAATTCCCAAGGGAAAAATAGAGTAAGACTAAGAAGAATAATTAAAACAATAATCCATAATAATGCATCTTGTAAAACAAAATTAGGAAAAAATGGGATGTATTTTTTTTTACTTTCATCAAGTTTCTCAAAATGTTCAGGTTCACTCATTCCTTGTTTCTGAACAAAAATTAGGTGTATTACCAAGAAAACAGAAAATAGTGCCGGTAAAATTGCCACATGAATTCCAAAAAATCTAGATAATGTAGCACCGGTTACATCATCGCCACCTCTAAGAACTACTTTTATTGCATCACCAATAAATGGAACTACTCCAACAATATCTGTGCCTACTTTAGTTGCAAAAAATGCTAATTCATTCCAAGGTAGTAAATATCCACTAAATCCAAATCCTAATGCAAGTAATAATAATAGGAACCCACTTACCCATGTTAATTCACGTGGCTTTTTAAATGCTTTTGTAAAGAAAACGCTAAACATGTGTAAGAAAACAAAAAAGACCATCATGTTAGCCGACCAGCTATGAATATTTCGCACTAACCAGCCAAAATCAACTTTAGTTACAATAAACTGAACACTTTCATAAGCATTATCTTCACCGGGAATATAATACATTAATAAAAGTAATCCAGATAAAACTTGAACTATAAAAAGGAATAAACTAATTCCACCCATATAATACCAAACTGAGTGGTTGTGAATAGGAACTTTTTTATGTGTAATAAGTTTTTTAATAGGGGTTAAATCAAACCGTTCATCTAACCAATTTTCAATATTTTGTAATTTGTTTTTTTCCATAATTATGCTTCTTGGGAAGTTATTCTAATTTCATTATCAATTATATTTACATTAAATTCTTTTAATGGTTTAGGTGGTGGTCCACTAACATTTTTTCCAGTTAAATCATATCTGCCACCGTGACAAGCACAAAGGATTTGTTGTTGCTCATTATCAAATTGGACTATACAATCTAAATGTGTGCATGTAGCTGACAAAGCCTTGAAGTTACCTTGATTATCTTTTAATAAAATAACCGGCGTCCTTCCAAATTTAACAATCTTAGAGTTAATATTTGCAAAATCGGAAACAGGTCCAACTTTCAAAGAATTAACTTTAACTTCAGCAATTTTGGGAGGCACTAGGTAAGACATAATTGGATAAATAATGGCAGATAAAGCTCCAATTCCTCCAATTCCTAATAGTGAATTTAAAAATTTTCTTCGATTTGTTCCCATAAAATAATACCACCTTTCCTAGTAATTAATAAATAATTGATTATTCTTCTATCTCTTTTTTATCTTTTGCCCTAATCTTAGTATAAACAATTGATATAATGATTAAAACAATACCCACTATAACAAATGATAAAACTTTTAATTCATTTTCTAAATGAATTATTCCTAATAATAATGTGTATAAAATTGTTAAAGCAAGAGTTAAAATTGCCATCCATCTATATTTTTTATTGTAAAGGACTAAACTAAAGGCATAATAAAAAATGGCTAGAGCTAACCAAGTAAGTCCAACATATTCAATGGGAACTAATAAATATGTTGAATATGGAAGTAGTAAAAATGCAATGATTAAATACGCATTTCGCATAACTTCAGTTTTAAGCTCAAGTCTATCTTTTTTCAGATTTAAAATTCGGGCACTACCTAAAGCTACAATGCCCATATTAGTAAAGCTAATTGAAGAATTACTTGATAATGCAATAGTTGCTAATGCAATACTTAAGTATATAAAAAAATTAGCAACAATAATAATTTTAGAACGGAACAGAATAGCTGTTGAAACAACAAGAATACTTTGCCAAGATAACCAAATAAATAATTCTGGAATTTCAAACGCATTTATAATTGCAATACTTAATGCTGAATATCCAAAAATAGAGAAGAAAAAAATTGAATATTTAGGCATCCCTTTTTTCCAATGCAAAAATGCTAACAAAAGATATAATAGGGAAACGGAGATAAAAGAGATTGTTATATCTGCACTAAAATTTTCAATGTTTATAAAAGCAAAAAGAATAATAAATCCAAAGCTGTTTAAAAAACTACTTATAACCTTTGTCTTCTCATCGCCAAACTCAGATTTTCTATAAATATTGCCAAATTCAATTATTACTAAATATAACATTAGAAAGAATAAATTAGAATATGTTTCTTGAACTATACTAAATTTAGATACACTAAAAATTGGGTTATTAATAAACCAATTAAAATGGGTAAAATAAACAAGAAAAATTGTATAATAGAAAAGGCGTCCCCAATTAAAATTAATTTTTATATATGAAGTTAATACTGATAAAATTAATACTGTAAAAAATATTAAATACGTTTCATTAGAAACTAATGCTGAAATAGTTAATAATGTTAATCCTAAATTGAAAAGATATATAGATTTTTTTTTATGTGAAATAAAAAGCATGAGAGATGAAATGATAATTAGTAAGGAAAATTCAATAATGGGATTTGTAATAAATGGTTGGCTTCCCCAATAATGTAACCTTAATGCAGAAAAAAAGAGAAGTAGAAATGCACTTCCAAACAAATAACGAGAAATTAAGTTATACGAATCTTTCCAAATTTTGGAAATGCCAAACAAAATAAATGATGCTACAAATCCAAACGAACTTGGCAAAAATGAAGGTAAAGAATTAAATGGGAGCGAAAGTATTATTGCCATTCCAATTGCAAGAACAACAATTCCAGCTTTTGCGAACCAAAATTGTCCAATATCAAATTCTATTGAAGTCTGTTGTTCTTCAGTGATTTTTTCGGTTTTTTTAATTTCATGAGTATTAGAAAAATTACTTTCTGAGATATTTAGATACGATTCTATATGAAGAACTCTTTCGTTAATATCGTCTAAATTTTTTAGAATTTTTTTGTAGTTATCAGAAGAATTTTGCATTGTCACTTATTAAATAGTTATCAACAATAGTTGAAATAAATGCTAAAATAAAAAACAAATAGGATTGAGTATTCAATCCTATTTTATAAAAGTAAACAAAGATACAAAAATATTTGATGGCAAAAAATAATTATTTTAAGGAACAAATTATAATTTTAAGGACCATTTCCTTCGTGACATTCGGAACATAACGATTCTTCCCAGTCTTCTTTGGCAACATCGCCACCTGGATGCATAAATTCTAATCCTTCTCCGATAGATGTTTTTACCATATTTCCAGGAGAACCTTGAGCATTAATTAAGTGGCAGATATTACAATCTTTTGAAATTACTTTGCCACTTTCAGCAACATGTTTATTATCATGGCATCTAAAACAACCATTTGATTTAATGTGACCAATATTAATTGGGTATTTATCCCATCTAACTTTCATTTCGGGAAATATATTTTGAGAAAAAGCCTTTTGCAATGTAACAATAGTTGATTTTAAAATATCTGCTTTTTCTGAAATTATTTCTGGATAGTTCTCGGAGTAATACTCAATTAGTTTTTGCTCAATTTGTCGCATTGCTATATCTGTAGAATCATATTCTTCAGAACAGAGTTCAATAGCAACTGATTTAATATTTGGTAAATCTTTTGAAATTACTCCAGCCGTAATTGCATTATTAATAAAAAATTCTGGAGCTCTATAGTTATGAGAAGGGCGGTTGTGACAATCGATACAATCAACCTCTCTTAATTCAAAAGAATTTAATTCTTCTGGGGCTATTTTATCATCATCTGATTCAAAAATAGTTTCTTCTCCAGTTTTCAAGTTAGTGTATTTAACCCAGGGAATAATTTGTCGTTTATCATCTGTGGAAATGTATTCAATTTTTACATCTGGGTTAATATGCCAGTGAATTCCTTCTTCCAATCCTAAAGCACTAAATTTTGCCCCAACTTTCATTTCAAGATTTATATCCCATTCACTATTTTCTTCATCTCTTAAATAATGTCTTTCCATTCTAATTGAGCGAGAATAAAATTTTTCTGGCCAATGGCATTTTTCACATATATCACGAGCTGGTCTTAAGTTATGTATTGGTGTTTCAATTGGTCTTGGAACTTCATCAATTATTGTTTTATACACTTGTCTTAAGCCTGATAATTTAGATCTAACATACCAGTCAACTCCTTCACCAACATGGCATTCGGCACATTTTACACGAGCGTGAGGTGAGTTTTGGTAAGCAGTATACTCTGGTATCATAATATTGTGGCAAGTTGTACCACAAAATTCAACAGATTCACTATAGTGGAAAGCTTCATAACTTCCTAAAGCTGATAGAAAAAAGTAAATAAGAGTACCAATTACAAAAATTACAGTGGCATTTCTATGTTTTGGATTATTTAAATCAATATGAGGAAGACGTTTTAGCTCTGAACCTTGTTTGTTCTTAAAACGATTTTTTCTTTGCAGAAACATACCGATAGGAATTAACAATAATCCAGCAATTAAAAGTGCAGGTAAAATAATATAAATTATAATTCCTATATATGAGCCACCTCTATTTAAAAGGGTGGAAATTGTAAACAAGAAAATAATCATAAAAAGGGTTATAATCGCAATTGTAGCGCCAATTATTGAAGTCCAATTTTTTGTTGAATCTGGAAGACTAAATCTCATATTTTACACCATAAATTGTTTTTTGATTTTTATAAAGATAAAGAAATATTGTGCTGAAAATACTCTAAAAATGAATTATGAAAAATTTTTAATATTTATTTAAGACATAAAAGACCACTTAAAATTAAGCATTAGTTTCCCTTAATTCCGAATATTTTTTAAGAATAGCGTTTGAACCAACTCCAAGACTAATAATTGTTCTCATAGATTGGTCCAAAGGATAATCAATTTTAGTTAAATATTCTGCTTTTATGTGATATACAAATCCCGCTGTTGGTGCTGGTCCCGAAGGAACAAAAACTGTGTACATTCCATTATCATGTATATCTGTAATAAAAGCAGTTACCAAATTTCCACTCCCAAATAAATCAACAAGTGCTACACCGCGAAATAAACTTTTTTTAGTCCCAAATAGTTGGATAATTGTTTCTTTAATAATTTTATAGAAAGGAATTCTTTTAAGAAAATTGTCTTCAAAATATTTATATGAAAATATTCCAAGTTTGGTTTTTACAAATAAACCAATTAGAAAGCAAAATGTTAAAATAATAAGGACGGAAATAGTTGCCGAAACCAAATAGTTGAGTTTAGCTGTTCGTATAATAATCGTTGTTATCGGTTCAATAACATCAAGTAGAAAATTAAATCCCCATTTTAAAAAAAGTAATGAAACAATTAAAGGCATAATTACTAAAAGTCCGCCAAAAAGTGTTGTTTGAACAAAATATTTTATGTTTTTCAATTTCACACCGGATTATTTTTTTATAATTGTGTACAAATATAAAAAAAAGCCGCTTAATGCGGCTTAGAATTACTTAGTAGAATCTTAAAACTATCTATCAATCTGCTTATTAATGTGTTTTAGTTTATCAATTAATTCACCGTTTATATTAACAACCGTAGCATGGCAATTTGCACAGTCAGTAATTATAAAATTACCAAAGTGTCCTTTTGGTTGTGGAGTAATAAGTATTCCGTCGGCATCAATTTCTCCATGGCAAGTACCACAAGTAGCTTCAGTTCCTGTTGAGCTATTCCAAACTGGAGAGTAATTGTTGCCAACTATATAATCTTCACTGTAAGCCCAAGCACTGGATGATTCACTTTTTGCAAACTTAAATCCACCATGGCAATAAGTATTTGAACAATCTAAGTTATCAAAATCGTAATTTGGAGTTAAACCCAAATTTTCAGAAGTTGCTAAAGTACCAAATTCCATTTTTGCTGGAGGAGGTGAAATGTGAGCATGAACAAAGCTTTCTCCACTAACAGTTTGTTGATGGCATTCAAAACAGCCAATATTATTACTTATGCTGTTATTATAAACATGCTTATAATGAGCACCAACACCTTTTGAGCTTACATCTGAATTACCTTCAAGATCATTTGGTGGCGCAATAAAATTTGGATCGGCAAAATTTCCATGGCAAGTGTTACAAGATTCGGGACCAGCAGGTTGTGTGTGACAAGTTACACAACTAACTCCAACAGTTCCACCTTTATAATCGGCTGCGTGACAACTTTGACATTCTTTTAAATTAAAACTCCAATTATTATTTGCAAAAACAAATTTATGAAAATTTGGTGAAGAAGCATCACCAAAACCTTCTGGATGATGTGTAAAATCAATTGAAGGAGTAATATCATTATTGATTTCACTACAACCAATTAAAAAAAGTAAACTTATTAAAATGACAAATAGCATTTTTGTGAATTTCATTTTATACCTTCAAATTCCAAATAAAAAATATTGTATTTTTTAACATCATTAATCAGGGTTACTGCCATGACAATACCCACAAAAGCCTTGACCAGCAACTTGTGAAAGAGCTCCGGCATCTGTATGACAATTATAGCAAACAGCTCCAAAATCACCATGCCAATTACCTTGTTCATTGTTCATAAATCCAAGTGCATGAGTTTTAGAATTTGTACCTTTAATTCCATCATTATCAGTATGACACATAATACATGTTGGATCAGCACCTTGAGTATCGTGACATGAAGCACAATTTTCAATATCTCTTTTTGCTAGTTCAGCATGCAATCCACCACCAGTTCCAACACCAAATGTTGTAAAGTTAGTTTTAGAATGAGAAGATGGTAAAAATCCTTCTTGAGCAAAATCACCACTTCCAGCAGCGTTATGGCATTCAGCACAAAAAGTTTCTGTTTGATGGCAAGAAATACAATTTGAAGTTTTACCTTTTGCATCAATTCCATGATTAAACTGATAATTGAGGTCGTGTACCCGAGTTATTTGTTGCTGTTTTGTGTTGTTGATATATTTATGAGGCGAATATGGTTGATAAAAATTATCTGCAGTATTTGCTTCATTAATTAAATTTGTTCCAACGTGACAAGATTCACAGAAATTATTATCATGACACATTTGACAGTTTGCATCTGCTTCCATTGATGAAAATTTGTGCATATCCTTAAAACTAACAGTTTTATGATTATCTGGCACTAATTCTACTGTTGAAATATGGCAGCTTTCGCATGCAAAGTTTGTTGGTTTTGCAATACCGGATTCCGAGTGACATTCATTACAAGTCTCCATTACAGAAAAAACTGTAGGTGATTCAAAACTGAAATCAACTTCATTTAATCCACTATGGCATTTTTCACAAGTAACACCTTCTTGTTCCAAATGTGCTTTGTGGCTGAAGTAAAGGTCAGTAGTTTTTGCTGGAAATGGATCGAGAACATTTTCATAATGACAAGTGCTACATTCATTTTCATCTTCAACATCGTGGCAATTGGCACATGTTTCCATTGTTGGAAGTAATCTTTTGCTTAAATCCACACTATTTTCAACATTTGAGTGACAATCAGCACACATTACTTCTTGTTCAATATGAAACTGATGTGAAAATTTAATTATTTCTTTATTTGTCGAATCAACTTCACTCTTAAAAGAAAATGCTGAAAATGATAAATAAAGAATTCCTGCAATAAAAATTAATATGTAATATTTTGATTTCATAGTAGCTCTATTATAAATTTACGTTAAACCAATAATTTAGTTTAAACAGAATTCGAAAATCATTTTGATAAATTTTGTTATTGAAGTATTGACCTTGCAAATCGAATGATAAAACATTCCATGGTCTAACATTAACCCCAGCCAATAAAGAAACTATATTATTTGCTTCGTCATCTGCTGATAATTTATAAGTTGTATAACCAAGTCCAATTGATGGAGTAATAAATCCGTCAAAGAAAGATCTTGCTGTATAAATAGAAAGAGCATCTAACTCGCCAGCATAGCCAAAGGTTTTTCTATAACTAACGCTACCAAATTTAGTATTTAAACCAATAGTTGCTCTTTGAGAATTATCATCTTTATAAATCACATTTGCAAATTTACCAGTAATAGTAAAATTAGGATTAAATTTATAATCAATACCACCTTCAATTTCATGAGTATTTCCATAATCGAACACTGCAAAAATTGAATTATATCTAATTTGTGGAGCGCGATAATTATAATATAAGTTAAAACCCCAATTCTCTATCTGGTCATATCTTCCATTTAATTCAAAACGTGAAGTTGTATTAAAGTTCAAATCAAAATCGTATCGTGTATAAATGTTTAGTTTGTTTTCTAAGTTATATGATACATCGGCAGAAGCGTATTTAAATTGATTTGAGCTGTTTTGAATTAAATATTTTATTGGGTCATAATTTTCATCCAAACGGATTGTTTCGTAAGATTGTGGTGCATAATTTTTATCAACATAGCTTAATCCAATTCTAAAATCTTTAAAATTATTGATATTAAGTTTGCCACTAAAAACATAATTATTTGCCCAATCGCTTGTAATTTCAAATTTCTGATAAGCAGGTACATTTGCACCATAGAACAAATCTAGTTTATAACCCTCGTAGTTTAATAAAAGGTTTCCACCATCATAGGTTCCACTTGAAACATTATTAAAAAGTGAAATTCGTCCAACCTTAAAAGTAAGAAGATTATTATATAAGTTTCTTCCTTCTAAATAGATGTTATAAAAACGTAATCGAGAATCGTTAACTAAATTGTATTTTGCATCAACTTCATAATTTAGTCTTGTTTTTAAA
>PCUD01000003.1:11984-12399 GCA_002786785.1 Ignavibacteriales bacterium CG18_big_fil_WC_8_21_14_2_50_31_20
AATGGAAGATGAAAATCTTCCATTTAAATTTTGGCTACTAATTATTGTTTGCAATAAAAAAAATGAAATAACTAATAACTTCTTTTTCATAATTTAAGTCACCTTATTTTTTAGGTACTGTATGTTTAATTTTGTCCCAACTTTTTGCAAAATCAAAACTCTTAAAAGTAGGGCTTTTATCATTATGGCAAGTTACACAAAAAGCTTTAATTGCAGCTTCGTCTTTAAATTCGGTTAAACCATTTGCAACTGCTTTTGCATGGTCTTCCATAACTTTTTTTGCTTTGTATTCACTTCCAGCACCGTGACAAGTTTCACATTGAACGCCATTTTCAATGTTAAAACTTTTTTCCAACATTTTTGCATCTAAGTTAGAACCAGTAACATGGCATTCTAAACATTCTGGTGTTTCAGC
>PCUD01000003.1:12413-13777 GCA_002786785.1 Ignavibacteriales bacterium CG18_big_fil_WC_8_21_14_2_50_31_20
AATGTTTGCTACCTTCCCAAATTTTTAACTGTTTTCCACCATCGTCTTTTTTATGGCACATTCCACATTTTTTTGCACCAATAAATGTGCTTTTGCTTTGAGCTAAAATTGCGGAAAATGAAAATAGTGAAATTACAAAAAGGATAAGGCTTGCTGTGGTTAATTTTTTCATCTTTTCTCCTATAGTTATTGTTTAAAAATTATGGATGTTTGTTTTATAAATCAACATTTATTTAAAATATCCTAATATCAAAAAATTAACTAACTATAAATAATGATGTATACTTTCTAATTAATTATTAAAATAAGTTATTTGTTACTAAAATAAAATTGTAACTCTAATTTATGAAATAGCTCACATCTGTCCAAAATAATTTTTGCTAATATATAATTCTAAAAAATTTTTAATTATTCAAAATTGTGTTAATTTTAACAACTTATTTTTTCTAGAACGGTATCTGAAAAAATTGTAATAATATAATCCTCTAAATTCTATATTTAATTTGGCTTCAATTTATTAACATTTTTACAATTTGTGAAGCATTTAGAAAACAATCAACCAAGTTTTTTATCTAATTCCGAATAATAAAAGTTTCCAATTAGCAAATAAAATATTTTGTATTTAATCAGTATTTAATTTAATTTCACATTACAAAATATTTCAATCTAAAATTGTGTTAAATTATTTCAATATGAATTTTTCAAATCAAACATCCTTTTCAATCTTCATTTTAACAAAAAACAACATTTTATACTTAATTAAGGAGGAAATTATATGAGTTGGCTTTCAAAAAGCTTAAGTTCTTCCATTGGTAAAAAAATTATTATGGCTATAACAGGATTAAGTTTAATACTTTTTCTTACTGTTCATTTCATTAATAATATGTTTTTATTCTTTGGTAAAGATGGATTTGACCTGCTCGTAAGCAGTCTTGATGCAGTAAAACCCATCGTCCGAGTTGCGGAATTTATGTTAGCATTATTATTTGGGTTTCATATTTATAATGGAATTAAGCTTTGGTGGGAAAACAAAAAGGCTAACCCTGTTAAATATGAAGTTGATGGAAATAAAGAAAACACAACATTTTTTTCAAGAACAATGCCTTATACAGGGGCAATTATTTTTGTGTTTTTAGTTTTACATTTAGCATCCCTTTGGGTTAAATTCAATTTTGGAATGGAAGGAACTCATCATTATTATGATGTTGTTGCAACAACATTTCAATCTTTACCTGTTGCTGTTTTTTATGTAATTGTTATGTTTGTTTTGGGATTTCACTTAAACCATGGCTTCCAATCTGCATTTCAAACATTTGGATGGAGTCATAAAAAATACACACCACTTGTTGAATTTATTGGAACTG
>PCUD01000003.1:13784-20417 GCA_002786785.1 Ignavibacteriales bacterium CG18_big_fil_WC_8_21_14_2_50_31_20
CGTTCAATGGGAGGTAACTAATGATTACACTTGATTCAAAAGTTCCAAAAGGAAATTTATCCGAAAAATGGACAAATCATAAATTTAATATGAAATTGGTTAATCCATCAAATAAAAGAAAATATGATGTTATTGTTGTTGGTACTGGGCTTGCTGGGGCAAGTGCTGCCGCTACACTTGGTGAACTTGGTTATAAAGTTAAAGCATTTACATTTCACGATTCAAGCAGAAGAGCGCATTCAATTGCAGCTCAAGGTGGAATTAATGCTGCAAAAGATTATCAAAATGATGGTGATTCTGTTTTTAGATTATATTATGATACTATTAAAGGTGGAGATTTTCGTTCGCGCGAAGCAAACACCTATCGATTAGCTGAAGTAAGTAATAATATTATTGACCAATGTGTTGCTCAAGGTGTCCCTTTTGCTAGAGAATATGGTGGAACACTTGCAAACCGTTCTTTTGGTGGTGCTCAGGTTTCAAGAACATTTTATGCTCGTGGAGAAACTGGACAACAATTATTACTTGGTGCTTATAGTTCTTTAAATAGACAAATTAAGCTTGGCACTGTTGAAATGTATAACCGCCGTGAAATGCTAGATTTAGTGGTTGTTGATGGAAAAGCAAAAGGTATAACAGTTCGTAATTTAATTACTGGCGAAGTAGAAAGTTATGCTGCACAAGCAGTTGTTCTTGCTACCGGTGGTTACATGAATGTTTATTATTTATCTACAAATGCAATGATGTCTAATGCAACAGCAATTTGGCGTGCACATAAAAAAGGTGCAGCATTTGCAAACCCTTGTTATACACAAATCCATCCAACTTGCTTACCAGTGCATGGTGAAGGTCAATCAAAATTAGTATTAATGAGTGAAAGCTTACGAAATGATGGAAGAATTTGGGTGCCAAATATTGTTGGTGAAAAACGTCCAATTAATGAAATTCCAGAAAGTGACCGTGATTATTATCTTGAAAGAAGATATCCTTCTTTCGGGAATTTAGCTCCACGCGATATTTCATCCCGTAGTGCAAAATATGCTTGTGATGCAGGCAAAGGTGTAAATGGGGGACGTGCTGTTTATCTTGATTTTGCAGATGCAATTAAAAGGATAGGTGAAGATGCTGTTCGTGAAAAATATGGTAACTTATTTGAAATGTACGAAAACATTACTGCCGAAAATCCTTACAAAGTTCCAATGCAAATTTACCCTGCACCACATTATGCAATGGGTGGATTATGGGTTGATTATAACTTAATGAGTTCAATACCTGGTCTTTTTGTTGCTGGTGAAGCTAATTTTTCTGACCATGGAGCTAACCGACTTGGAGCAAGTGCTTTAATGCAAGGTCTCGCAGATGGTTATTTTGTTATTCCATACACAATTAGTAACTATTTTGGAAGTGAAAAACCAGAGAAAGATGATGTAAATAAATCAGAATTTAAAGAAGCCAAAGAATCAGTGAACGAAAGTTCAAATAAACTTCTTTCAATAAATGGAAAACAAACTGTGGATGATATTCACAAAAAACTTGGTGAGTTATTAATTGATAAAGTTGGAATGTCTCGAGATGAAGCTGGTCTTAAAGGTGTAATTACTAAAATTGCCGATTTAAGAGAGGAATTTTGGAATGATGTTAAAGTAGTTGGTGAATCAGAAGATATTAATTTAAACCTTGAAAGAGCTGGAAGAGTTGCTGATTTTCTTGAATTAGGAGAATTAATAGCAGTTGACGCACTTAATAGAGACGAATCTTGTGGTGCTCACTTCCGCGAAGAACACCAAACTGAAGAAGGTGAAGCAATTCGTAACGATGAAGAATTTGCCTATGTTGCTGCTTGGGAATATGAAAAAGCAGGGAAATGGAATCTTCACAAAGAGAATCTTGAATTTGAATCTGTTAAATTAGCTACAAGGAGTTATAAATAATGAAAGATAATAAAATTAATTTGACCCTTAAAATATGGCGACAAGAATCTGCTAAGGCGAAAGGCAATTTTGAAGAATTCAAAGTAGCGGTTTCTCCTAATTCATCTGTCCTCGAAATGTTTGATGAACTTAATAATAAATTAGAAAAAGAAGGTAAAACTCCTATTGCGTTTGAAAGCGATTGTCGTGAAGGTATTTGTGGTACTTGTGGAATTGTTATTAATGGTCATCCACATGGTTCTAAAAATAAGACTGCTACTTGCCAAATGCACATGCGTTCATTTACTGAAGGTGAAACAATTTATTTAGAACCTTTCCGAGCAACAGCATTTCCTATTTTACGTGATTTAATGGTTGACCGTTCTGGTTTAGATAATATTCAACAAGCTGGTGGATATGTTTCGTTTAATACTGGGAGTGCACCTGATGGTAATGCAATTCCAATTTCAAAAGAAGTTGCTGCGCTTTCATTGGATGCTGCAGAATGTATTGGTTGCGGAGCTTGTGTTGCCGCTTGTAAAAATTCATCTGCTATGTTGTTCGTTTCAGCAAAAGTTTCTCAATTTGCATTACTACCTCAAGGACAAGCAGAGCGTTATGAGCGTGTTCAAAATATGATTATTGCTCACGATGAATCTGGTTTTGGAAGTTGTACTAATACCTATGCTTGTGAAGCAGAATGTCCCAAAGGAATTTCAGTTAGCAACATTGCAAGAATGAATCGTGATTATTTTGTTTCTAACATGAAATTACAAAACATATAGATTAAAAAATAATTATGTAAATATGTTATATAAAGTCCAATTCCATTTATTTGGTGTTGGACTTTTTTTGTTCAAATTAAATTTTCTTATTGTTATATTTAGAATATGTTCTTCAGAAAAAACATAGAAAAAGTAAAAATATTTTATTGAAGAACATATAACTAATGTAGTTTGAGGTTTAAGTTTTAAATGATATAGTTAACTAGAATAGGGGATAACTATGCAACATATTATGAACAAAAATGAAATAGTAAGTGAAATAAGAAAGCTTAATGTAATTGAAAGACTTAATATTGTTACAGATATATGGGATGAGATAAAAGAATCTCAAGAATTAGAAATGATTTCAGAGGATGATAAAAGAATTCTCCTAAATAGACTTGCAAATTACAGGGCAAATCCAAGTTCCGCAACTGACTGGCTAAATTTGAAACAAGAAATTTATGACAGATATGACAAACAAAGTTAGGTTTGCAAAAGAAGCGACTATTGAATTCCGTGAATCCGTAAACTTTTATGAGTTAAAAGCAAAAGGTCTTGGTTTAAAATTAACAAATGAGATTGACAGCACTATTGAAAGAATTAAGCTCAATTTTGATTTATACCCAAGAGTTGTAGAGAATATAAGGAAAATTCAAGTAAACAAATTTCCATATTCTTTGTTTTACGAAATTGAAAATGATACTCTTATTATTCTTAGAATATTTCATAATAAAAGAAAACCGATAGATTGGTGATTTATTATTTTTAGTGATAAAGATAATTTTGACAAAACGTTTGTGACGCTGAATGCCCTAAAGGTATTTCAATTAGCAACATTGCAAGAAATAATCGCGATTATTTTGTTTCTAACATGAAATTACAAAACGTATAAAAATAGAGTAAATAATTAAATATATTTATTTATTATAGCAAAGTTCATTTGCCCAATCTTATTTCGGTAGATTGGGCTTCTTTTTTAGATAAAAATTAAAATTAAATTTTCTTATATAATAACAAGATTATGTATATTTTAATTCAAAAAACAATCTTTTATGACTATTAAAGAAAACGCAAAAGCAAAAATAATATTAAACCGTAATCAACTTAATAAAATTAGTTTATCTTGTTCAATTATTGAAGAAAAACAATACAATTTTGAATTTTTAGTTAAAAGCGAAAAAGATAAAATAAAAGTACAAGTCTATTTTGGAAAAAAAGGAATTAAAACAGTTTTGCAGGGCAATAGTGATTCAAATACATATAAAAAAGTTTATTCCATTATTTTTGATGAAATTGAAATTTTATCAAACAACAGTTTAGAAGAACCTAAAGAATATATTGGAAGTGATGAATCAGGTAAAGGTGATGTTTTTGGGCCACTTGTTACTACAGCATTTTTTGTTGATGAAAAAACTAAATTACGCTTATTGCAATTCGGTGTAAAAGATAGCAAGGAGCTATCTGAATTTCAAATAACCGAAATTGCAAAAAAAATTAGAGCCGAGTTTCCTAACAATTTTGAAACAATTCAACTATTTCCAGAAAAATACAATAAAATTTACCCAGAGTTTAATAACCTAAATGCTTTGTTAATTTGGACTCATTCTACAGCCATATCCAATCTCTTAAAAAAATATAAATGCAATAATATTATTGTTGATAAATTTAGCAGCCGTCGGTTAAACATAGCAAACAATAATTACGATAATAAACTTGATATATTACAAATTACTAATGGTGAAAGATTTATTGGAGTTGCTGCTGCATCTATTATTGCAAGAGATACATTTAATAAATGGTTTAATAACATGAAAATTGAATTTTACAATATTCCTAAAGGAGCTTCAAAAAATGTTGAAAATACTGTGCAGCTTTTGATTGAAAAATATTCTGCAGATAAACTAAAGGAAATTGCAAAAATTCATTTCAAAACAGTGCAAAAATTTCTATAAAAATTTGCACATTCAATTTATGAGGATTTTATGGCTAAGGTAAAAAAAATTAAACGAATTGGTATTTTAACTGGTGGTGGTGATTGTCCAGGACTTAATGCAGTAATTCGTGGTGTAACTAAGCCTGCATTAGATCATGGGCTCAAAGTTCTTGGTATTTTAGATGGCTTTGAGGGTTTGGTTACTGGTAGCGCAATTGAAGTTTACGACAAAGATGTTTCTGGAATTTTATCGCAGGGTGGTACAATTTTAGGTTCATCAAATAAAGGTGACCCTTTTCATTGGCCTGTTGAAATTGATGGACAAATTAGAATTACAGATAAATCGAAAGAAGCAATTGCTAATTATAATATGTGGGGATTAGATGCACTTATTGCAATTGGTGGCGATGGTACAATGCATATTTCAAAAGGCTTGATGGAGCTTGGAATGAATATTGTTGGTGTACCTAAAACAATTGATAACGATTTAGAAGCAACCGAACTAACATTTGGACATGATTCAGCAGTTTATGTTGTTACCGAAGCAATGGATAGATTGCGCACTACCGCTTCATCGCACCATAGAGTTATGGTAATTGAAGTTATGGGTAGATATGCTGGATGGATTGCCCTTAATGGTGGATTAGCTGGAGGAGCTGATATTATTCTTATTCCCGAAATGCCATTTGAGTGGGATGCTGTTTATGAAAAAGTTAAACGTCGTTCAATGCTTGGGAAAAAATATAGTATTGTTTGTGTTGCCGAAGGCGCAAAACCAAAAGGTGGAGAATTAATTATTAAGAAAACAGATGTAAAAAGAACCGACCCAATTCAGCTTGGCGGTGTAGCCGAAATTGTTGCTAAAAGTATTGAAAAAAGCACAGGGTTGGAAACTCGTTATACTGTTTTAGGTCACCTGCAAAGAGGTGGAACTCCAACAGCTTTTGATAGAATTCTTTCTACAAAATTTGGCACTTCTGCAATCGATTTAGCAATTAAGCAAAAATTTGGAAGAATGGTAGCACTAAAATGCAACGAAGTTAGAAGTGTTACTATTGAAAGTGCAATTCAAAATCAAAAATTAGTTAAGCTAACTGATCAAGCATTTATTTCGGCAAAAGCAGTTGGAGTCTGTTTTGGATCTAAAAATTTATGAAAATTTAATAAAAACCATTTGCAAAAAAATAAAAATGTGTTTACTTTTGGATTCATCTTTTTAGATAGTTTGAAATTTTGAATGGGGTTATAGCTCAGTTTGGTTAGAGCGCCTGCCTGTCACGCAGGAGGTCGCGAGTTCAAGTCTCGTTGACCCCGCCACTTAAAGCCTTGTAAAATAATAATTTACAAGGCTTTTTTCTTTTAAAGAGGATCTGCTGAAGTAGAAACTTTTATGCGATTAGGATCAATTTGGGAACACTTTTGGTATCACTTTTACCTTTCAAAATTACAAAGAACAATGTTTTAGTTGTTGTTATAATAAATTACATTCTCAGTACTTAAACTAATAAATTCTTTTTATGATTTCTTGCTTGACTTCATATTATTTAGTAGATATTTAAGTAAAAGTATTAATTCCCATTACTAACACCCTCTCACTTCAATTTTAAGCTCAAAAAACACTGTCTAAACTCACTCCTACAGAAAAACTTTTCAATTCCATATAAAGTATTACCTAAAGATTATTATTTAGGAAAAAGGTAGTTTAGTAGGAAAGAATTTTGATTTAATAATCTAGACTATTAAAATCAACTAGGAACAAATAAGCATTCACGAATATTTATTTTGGTAGGTAGTATGTCTATAAAAAATGAAAAATTTAATTTTGAAAAAGAGGTAAAAGAAATAGCTCAAGAAACATTTGGCTTATTACCCTCAGGTGAAAAGACAGTAAATAAGTACCTTTCAATGTTTAATTCTCAAGTTGCAAATCTCTTTAGTGTGGATGTTGGGGCTGAATTATATCTATATGTTAAGTTGTTGATAAAAGGGAATTTAGTTCGTGAAATCAAATATCATCTTCAGT
>PCUD01000117.1:0-11872 GCA_002786785.1 Ignavibacteriales bacterium CG18_big_fil_WC_8_21_14_2_50_31_20
ATTTCTTTTAACTTTGTAAATAACTTCTTTTATATAACATACAAGGTTTTAATATTAGCAAATTCCGAAACCAAAAAAATTATTTTCAATTTTATCCCCTCAATTAAAAATTCTATCAGTAAAACTTTACTGAAGAACTTATTTTATATTAGTGCGTCTAAAAAAGTTGCAAAAGTAAATTATGCTAAAAACAATGCTAAAAACTATGTTGAGAATAACTTGAAAGGAAAAACCAAAATAATATTTTTAGGATTGTTTCTAATTCTTTTGGGCTGCCAGAAACAAAGTTACAAATCAGAAATTATTCCAATAAATGATTTTTTCAAAAATCCACAAAACACACAATTTGAACTATCACCAGATGGAAAAAATATTGCATACTTAAAACCTTGGAAAAATAGACTAAATATATTTGTTAAAAATCTTTCCACACAAACTGAAACACAATTAACAGAAGAAATAGGCTCCGATATTAAAGAGATTTTCTGGGCAAACAAATTAAAAGTAATATACTCAATTGATAAATATAACAACGATTATAATGCTTTAATTTGCATTTCAATTGATACGAAGCAAATAAGAGAAATATCCAATTCGCAAAACACAAATGCTTTTGTAATTAATATTTTGCCAGAATTTGAAAACGAAATAATTATTCAAACAAACGAAAGAGACGCTGCAGTTTTTGATGTTTACCGAATTAATTTATTAACAGGAAAACGAAACACTATCGGACAAAATCCTGGTAATATTACAGGTTGGTTAACTGATAATAATGGAAAACTTCGTGTTGCGATTTCTACAAATGGAGTTACTAACGAAATACTTTATAGAGATGATGAAAATGAAAGTTTTAAGGAAGTTAAAAAGGTATCCTTTTACGATGTCTTTTTTCCAATTTCTTTTAGTGCCGATAATAAATATGTTTATGTAATTTCAAACGAAAAAGGCAATAGAACAGCGCTTATAAAATATGATATTAAAAGAAATTATGAAGTTGAGCTTATTTATGAACATCCCGAGTATGATATTGAATTTGCGCTTATTTCTGCAAAAACAAAAAAGATTATAGGGGTTTCTTATGTTAGCTGGAAACGAGAATTTTATTTTTGGGATGAAAACAGAAATGATATACAAAAAAGCATTATAAAGAAAATTCCAAATATGGAAATAGAAGAAGTTAGCTCTGATTACAACGAAAATATATATCTAATTAAAGCTTCGTCAGATAAATCCTATGGGGCTTACTATTTATATAATTCAACTAATGATTCGTTGGAAATAATTTCTGAAATATCTCCATGGCTAAAAAAAACGGAGTTTTCGCAAATGAAACCAATCCGCTTTCAAGCACGCGATGGAATTACAATTAATGGATATTTAACTTCGCCAAAAGTTGAACTAATCAACAATCTGCCTATTGTTGTTCTTGTTCATGGCGGTCCTTGGTTAAGAGATAAATGGGGTTTTAATAAAACCGTACAATTTTTAGCAAATAGAGGTTATGCTGTTCTTCAAATAAATTTTAGAGGTTCTGTTGGTTATGGAAAAGAATTTTGGAAAGCAGGATTTAGAGAATGGGGTGGTAAAATTCAAGATGATATTACGGATGGCGTTTTTTGGCTTTTGAAACAAGGCTTTGTTGATAAAAATAGAATAGCAATTATGGGAACTTCTTACGGCGGATATGCTGCATTAGAAGGCTTAACTAAAACTCCAGAAATTTATGCATGTGGAATTAGCCAGGGTGGAGTTTTTAATTTAATTGAATTTTTAGAAAAAATTCCTCAAACGTGGACTCCTTTCCGTGAAATGTTAAATGAAATGATTGGCGATCCTGTTAAAGATTCTACAATGCTAAAAGAATATTCGCCATTTTTTAATTATGAAAAAATTAAAGTTCCGTTGCTTATTGCTCACGGAAAAAACGATTCCAAAATTGATATTGCGCAAGTGGATGATTTTGTTAAAAAGCTTACTGAAAATAAAATTGATGTTAAATACATTGTAAATGATGATGAAGGACATCTTTTTAGTAAAGAAGAAAATAGAATTGAATATTTTCGTGAAGTTGAATTGTTTTTGGCTAAACATTTAAAGGGCAGAAAAGAGAAATAATTTTTCATTCCTATTATAAAATTGTATTTTCCTTTTTGTTTTTTTACCATTAAATTTTGGAAATATGATAAATATTGAAAAATACAAACATGTAATTTGGGATTGGAACGGAACTTTATTTGACGACGTTGAGCTTTGTTCCAAAATAATGAACCAACTTCTGGAAGAAGCTAACTTACCAAAAATAACAGTAACTGAATATAGAGCCGTTTTTACATTTCCGGTAATTGAATACTACAAAGCACTTGGCCACGATGTTGGGGCAAAAAATTGGGAAAAAATTAGTCGCCAATTTATTAGCGAATATGAAGCAAATAAATATCATTACACAATTTATCCAGATGCAAAAGAAGTTTTGACAAAAATTAAAAATTTAGGAATTTCGCAGTCAATTCTTTCGGCCTATAAGCAAGAAACTTTGGATGAATTAGTGGCTCATTTTAAACTTTCGGAATATTTTGTTGGGCTTGTTGGTTTGGATAATATTTATGCAGCAAGCAAATTGGATAACGGTTTGAGATGGATGAAAGAACTTGGGTTTACAAAAGGAGAAGTACTTCTAGTTGGCGATACACTTCACGATTGCGAAGTTGCAAATGCAATTGGTGCCGATCCAGTTTTGCTCTCACTTGGTCATCAATCTATCGAAAAATTAAACGAATGTAACATTCCAATAATTAATAGTTTAAGCGAATTATTGGATCCCAATTTATAGATTGTCACAAGTAAGATAAATTATTATTTTATACAACACGTAAAAAATGAACTTAATTTCATTGAGGCAATTTGAAAGTAGGCAATTCAAATAAGAAATAAACCCAACAAAGTAAGAATTTAATTGACCTTGAAAATAAAAGCAATATTTTTGAACTTTCAACAACTTCTGTTTTACCCACTATACAAAAAGAAAACTTGTTTTCCCTTTATAAAAGCATTTTCAAAAAGGAAAATTGTAATGAAATTAAAAATTTACATATTGGTATTATCTATACTTTTAAGTTCCAATATCTCTACTTATGCACAAAATAGTATGCAAATATTAAAATACTATACTAAAGCTGATTCATTAACTATCGATCCCAATTCGTTTTTCCCAATGCAAGTTGGTAATTTTTGGCAATATGCTTTCCAAAATGAAATTGTGAAAGAGCAATATGTAACAAAAGATTCTTTAACTGAGAATAGTACTACGTTATATTGGATTAACGACTTTCCATGGTATTTATTAGACACTAATAATACTATTTATGGTTGGCATCCTTCTGGTCAAATACAATATATGGACTGCTACTTCAAACTTGATGCTAATTTAGGAGAAGAATGGATTGTTTGGATGCACGAATCTGATTCAACCCATCCAATAATAAGAAAAATTGAATCAATATTTGAAGCAGAATATTTAGGAGTTAAAACAATATTTAAGGAAATTGTAGAATATGCCAGAGATGAAAACCAAGATTATTTACGACATAAATATATACTTGGAGCAGGTTTAGGAATAGTAAACAAACGAAATGATAGTGATGTTGAACCGCCGGAATATTTGATATCAGCAATATTAAATGGTGATACACTTGGAACAATTGTTGGTGTCAAGAATGATAATTCTAAATTAATACCTTCGGATATTGAGCTATTTCAAAATTATCCAAATCCGTTTAATCCAAGTACAATAATAAGCTATCAACTACCAGAAAATAGCTTTGTAAATTTGGTTGTTTATAATGCATTAGGACAAAAAGTAGCTGAGTTGATAAACCAAGAGCAATCAAGCGGAAAATACTCAGTTAAATTTAATGCAAGCAATTTACCAAGCGTTGTTTATATTGATCGCATAGCGATCCATTCGGATAAATTACAAGCTAGTGAATTTAGTGATGCAAAAAAGATGCTCCTAACAAAATAAGTAAAAATAAACTTTCGAAGAGAATAAAAAAAGGCCACTTAAAAACTCAATTTTTAAGTAGCCTTTAAAAGATTAAATTTACTAATCTGGAAAAGAAGTAGTATCAGCTAAAGCTTTATAAAGATTTTTCATTTCAGAAATGGTAATATCAAAATGTCCACTCATAGCACTACCAAGTTGTCCAAACTTAATTTTATGTTGAACTTCATTTCCCTTTTTGCGAGTAAATTTACCTGCGCTCATACCCTCTAAAGCAATTAGTTTACCATCAACACCATGGCAAGAAGCACATTCGGCTGTATAGTAAGTTTTCCCACTTGTGGCATTACCATCTTTACCTACGTTAGAAATAGAAAAAGAACCAGTAGGATAAGTACCTGTTACTGTAGCATCATATAATAGAGTTACATCTAAAACGCCTTCTTTCATAAATTTAACTAAATCCCAAATTTGTGAATCAGTTAATAATTGAGAATAGTTTGGCATTTGATCGCCAGCTGAATTATTTGTGGAAGGGTTATAAGTTGATAAATCATTAGAAATATCTCTTCTTCCAGTAGTCTTTTTCATTGCATCAAAAAGCTCTTGAGCAGTTTTTGTTTGTGCAGATTGGAATAGATTTACACCTGAAACATTTGGTCGTGTAGTTTTAGGACCTCTGCTTACATAGGCTCCAGTGTTACCAAGTAAATCCCAACCATGACATTGTTTACATCTAAAAAAATCTGCTGAAGCATTAAACTTTGCAAGGTTTACGTTAGCTTGGTCAAAATCAGATTCAACACTCCAAAATTTATCATACATAATACCACCATTTGATGCTGATGCATTATCAAAAGCAGAATCAGTTGGCGATGTAATATCATCTTTAGAACAACCAATTAATAAAGATAGTAATAGTAATAGTGACACGTAAAAGCTTTTCATTAAGAAACTCCATTTTATTAAAAAAATTGTATTCAATAATAAATAAACCCTTGTCGGTATAAAAGAAAACAATTATGAAAAATATTTCATAATTAAATGTTGATATAAAACGTATAATTTTGACAATAATTATTTAATACTATTGGAAAAAATATTTTATAGTTCCCTATGACTATAATGCTGTAATCATTTATTGGGAAAATGAGGCGATTGTGAAACGATATGACTACTTTTAGTTTTCTTCCAAACTTAAAATTCATTTTTTGTAACTTTATGTATTAAGTTTTTCTTTTTAAAAATCGAACGGGAATTATAAATGGATAAAATTACAAACGTACTTGCAGAGCGTTATGCATCTGAGGAAATGAAAAATATTTGGTCACCAGAAGGACGTATTCTTCTTGAACGAGAGTTGTGGATTGCCGTTATGAAAGCACAAAAAGAGCTTGGATTCAACATTCCGGCAGAAGCCATAAAGAGTTACGAAAGCGTGAAAGCCAATATAAATCTTGAATCAATTAACGCTCGCGAACGCATTAGCAGACACGATGTAAAAGCCCGAATTGAGGAATTTTGTGAACTTGCTGGCTTTGAGCATATTCATAAAGGAATGACCAGTCGCGATTTAACCGAAAATGTTGAGCAGCTTCAAGTGTTTCGTGGTTTATATTTATTGATGGGAAAAGGTGTAGCTGCTTTGAGCAGTATTGCCGAAAAAGCCGAAAAATATTCCAATCTTATAATAGCTGCTCGCACACACAATGTTGCCGCTCAGCCAACAACTTTAGGAAGAAGATTAGCAATGTTTGGCGAAGAACTTCTTTTTGGAGTAAATCAACTTCAATTTTTGATTGATAATTATCCAGTTCGTGGATTAAAGGGAGCGGTTGGAACTCAAGTTGACCAGCTTACACTTTTTAATAACAATTCCACAAAAGTAAAAGAACTTGAGCAAAAACTGTTAAATCATCTCGGAATTAAAAAATCACTAAATACAGTTGGACAAGTTTATCCAAGAATTATCGATTTTTCAGTTATTTCCACACTTTTTACTCTTGGAAGTGGTTTAAGCAGTTTTGCAACCACTTTAAGAATTATGGCAGGAAATGAAACCGTGTCGGAAGGATTTGCAAAAGGACAAACTGGTTCTTCGGCAATGCCGCACAAAATGAATAGTCGCTCAAGTGAAAGAATTAACGGATTTCAAAACATTTTGGCAGGATATGTTACAATGGCAAGCAGCATTTCGGGCAATCAATGGAACGAAGGCGATGTTTCGTGTTCTGTTGTGCGCCGTGTAGCGTTGCCAGATAGCTTTTACGCAATTGATGGAATGCTGGAAACGTTTCTAACAATAATTGAGCAAATGGAAGTTTTTGAACCAGTAATTGAAAAAGAAAACAAGTATTATTTCCCATTTTTATCTACAACAACTTTTTTGATGGAAGCAGTAAAAAAAGGAACTCCACGCGAAGAAGCACACGAAGTTATTAAAGAACATTCTGTTGAAACAGTCCGCGATTTACGAAATGGTATAATTGTTAAAAATAATTTATTGGAAAGATTGGCAAATGATGCACGTTTGGGTTTATCGTTAACAGAATTACAAAGTATTATGGATAAATCGGAAAAATTGATTGGCAATGCAAAATTGCAAATTATTGATTTTGTTGAACAAGTGGATGTATATAAACACAATTATCCAAAAGCCCAAAATTATAAACCTGGCGATATTTTGTGATTTAATTTGCCCTTTTGGGGGCAAAAATAGATTTTTGGAACAAATAACGGCCTTTTTGAGGAATAACGGATTTTTAGCAGAAGACGACTCAGCGAGTCGTCTCTACCAAATACGTTATTAATATTTAAATTCGCTACCGCCAATAAATTCGCGTAAAACAGAATCTGTTGGAACTGCCGAATTATCTTTCATCGGTCTAATTCCTTTTAGCATATTATATGTTCTTTCTGCACGTTTAAAAGCATCTTCTTTTAAAGGATTATCTCTAAACATTTCAACCCATTTTTCAAATTTATCAAAAAGCATTGAGCGATAAATAGATAGTTCGTAGGGCATTCCACTACTAATTATAAAATCGGCGTTATTGCTATATGGAATAATATGACGAAGTTCACTTGCTCTAACGTAATGCCAATGTTCAAGAGTTTGTTGAGGATTATAAGCCCGTTGAACCGAATCGCGAAGCATTCTGCGCATTAATCTAATATCTGTCCATTGAACAAAATTGTTATCGGCATCTTTTACTTGAATTAGTGGCTCGAGGTATAATTTAAATTTAAGCTCGTCATCAATACCTTCGCTAAATTGAGGATAAAGTCCGTGGAGACTATCGATTAGAATTATTTCATTTCCATTTATTTGCATTGGAGTGTGATTTAATGTCCGTAATCCTTTTTTGAAATCGTAATGTGGAATAAAAACTTTTTCGCCAGCGCTTAATTTTTTTAGATGTTCATTAATTAATGGTAAATCTAAAGCTTGTGGAGTTTCAAAATCATAATCACCAAATTCATCTTTTGGATGTAAATCCAAATCAAAGAAATAATGATCAACATTAAGAGTTACAAAGCTTAATCCATGTTTTTTTAAGCGTTGTTCAACCTTAATTGTGGTTGTTGTTTTTCCAGAAGAAGAAGGTCCGCTAATAAAAACCAATTTTAATTTATTACTTCGTTGTAAAATCATTTCTGCAGCAGTATCAACATCTTTTTCGTAACGAGCTTCAGAAACTTTTACAATATCAGCAAAATTTCCCGCATCTATTTTAGCATTAATTTTTGTGAAAGTGTTTAGGTCTTGTTCAACTGTCCAATCGTAAACGTGCCAAATTTTTTCCCAAGGAATCTTTTCTGCCAATCTTCTTCCTTGGCTTGCGTTTGATTCTCTTTTTCTATTTCTTTCTTCGCGATATAAAATATATTCTTTTGCAACAGTAGCATGCCCATTTTCAATAAGCACTTTTTCAACAACATCTTGTATTTCTTCAATGTTTGGAATAAACCCTTTTTGAACTCTTCTTTCCAATTCAACAACGACCTTGTCGGCAAGTTTTTGAGCTGTTTCCTTATCGCGTCCACCAACCGAAACTGCCGAACGATAAATTGCGTTCATAATTCTTTCGGGATTAAAAGGAACTATTGTTCCATTGCGCTTAATAACTTCTTTAATTTTAACCATATTATACCTTATTTCTGTTAAACATTTTATGATTTTTCAGAATATTTAAAACATTAAAAGTTTAATTTTTTTACTTGCACTCTAAATATGCAAACCAAATTCCTTTAAAAACTAAAACATATTTGATAATTCGGATAAATTCTTACATTTACTCAAAGCAACTATAAGTTTAATACGTGCTTTTTGTCCATTTAAGTAATCGGTAAAAATTACGCCAAGTTCTTTTAACCACTTTCCAGCGCCTGGATAACTATAGATATCCAAAGTTTCGCCAGTAGGACATCGAGAAACAAGCACTACTGGAATCCCTTTTTCAACTGCATATTTAATTCCATCAAATGCAGCAGGGGGAACATTGCCAACTCCAAGGGCTTCAACAACAATTCCAGAGACTCCGCTATCGGCAGAAAACTTGAAAAACTTATCCGTAATTCCAGAATAAACTTTTATTAAATCAACATTTGAAATTATTTTATTAACCTCAATTGTTTCAAGCTTTTGTGGAAGTCTATTGAAAATCACTCTTCCATTTTCAACAAAACCAAGTGAACCAAAATCGAGGCTGCGGAATGTTTCAACATCTTCTGTGTGGGTTTTTGTAACTTCGCTGGCTGCGTTAATTTCGCCATTTAAGCAGACCAAAACCCCCATGTTTTTACTGTTTTCATTATTGCAAATTCTAATTGCATCAAGGAGATTTTTGGGACCATCCCAATCTGGTTCCGAACTTGTTTTCATTGCTCCAATAACAACAATTGGTTTTGAAGTATTTACGGTTAAATCCAAAAAATAAGCTGTTTCTTCAAGAGTATCGGTTCCATGAGTAACTACAATTCCATCAATATCATCAGAATCTGCAAATTCCTTAACTTTTTGGGAAAGCTGCAACATCAATTCTGGAGTCATGTGTGGACCAGGAAACATTCCAAATTCGTACATAGAAATATTTGCCCGCGCTCCTGCTTCTGGAATCATATCTAGCAGTTCATTACCATGAAAATGTGGAATTGCTCCTCCAGTATTTTCATCAATTTTCATTGAAAAAGTTCCACCAGTAAATACAATTATTATGTTTTTCATTTTAACTCGTTATTTTTTTATTCACAAAAATACAGATAAATACAACAATTAAATTATAACAATTAGATTAAAATAGTAAATCAAATTTTAATTTATTATAAGCAAATAAGTTAGATGTTTTTATTAATTATTATTTGGAGAATAAATAAAAATAGACTAATTTCACATTGAGTTAAGAACACTTTCACTATGTTGATAACTTGTTAACAACTCGTTTTTGTGAAACGTTTCACAAAAACAAAAAATCAAAAAATTGTTCTAACAAAGATTAGATTTGTTTATTGCATTTTAATAACATCTTGTAAGTTATTATAGAAAAGCATCTTACAAAATTCTTTTAATGTTAATAACTTGTGTATAGTAAAAATTATTATTTTATAAAACCATAAATTCTTAGTGAAAACCCAATATTAAGAAATTGTTAAATGTGGATAAGTTAAATTGGAAGTATTAGAGAAAGAAATTATTAGTACATCACAGTGTAAAGATATTTGGAAAAAATGTTTATCGCTTATAAAAGAAAGCGTACCAGCATTAACTTATAACACATGGTTTTTACCCATAAAGCCTTTATCATTTTCTGAAGATGAATTAAAAATTGAAGTACCAAACAGCTTCTTTATTGAATGGATTGAAGAGCATTATAATACAATTATCAATAATGTTGTTCGCCAAACAATGGGTGACGATGGAAAATTACTTTATGTTGTGGGTGATGAAAAAGAATCAGATCGTGTTGCAACTGATTTAATTGCAAATCGATCAGAAAAACCTTCACCAAAAGACATTTCTGTCGAAAATACTTACGACGATGATAATGAAGATAGTAACGAACAATTTGAAAGCTATTTAATTCCCCGTTATAAATTTGAAAATTTCATTAAAGGTGAGGGAAATCAATTAGCTCGTGCAGCCGCAATAGCAATTGGTGAAAATTCAGGTGAAACTTCTTTTAATCCATTTTTTATTTATGGTGGAGTTGGACTTGGAAAAACACATTTAATTCAGGCTATTGGAAATAGAATTAAAGAAAAATCAAAATCCAAAAAAGTTATTTATATTTCATCAGAGCAATTTACTGTTGAATTTATTGATGCTATTCAAAGTGGAAATGCTCAAGAATTTTCAAATTTTTACAAAAACATGGATGCATTAATTATTGATGATATTCAGTTTTTAATTGGAAAAGAGAAAACTCAAGATTATTTCTTTCACATTTTTAATACTCTTCATCAAGCTGGCAAACAGATTATTCTTTCTTCTGATAAACCACCCAAAGAATTAAAAGGCTTAAATGAGCGTTTAATTTCACGATTTCAAATGGGTTTAACTGCCGATATTCAAGCACCAGATTTTGAAACTAGAATGGCAATTCTTAAAAATAAAGCAAATAGTTACGGAATCTCTATTCCAAACGATATTCTTGAATATATGGCTTACAATATTACATCAAACGTAAGAGAGCTTGAAGGGTCGCTAATTAAATTACTTGCAAGCTCTTCTTTAAATTCACAAGAAATTGACATGGTTCTTGCAAGAAAAGCAGTAAACGAAATCGCTTCTGGTAGGCAGGTAAATATATCAATTGATTACATAACTCAAATTGTTTGTAAATATTTTTCAGTGGATGAAAATAAAGTACGTGAAAAAAACAGAAAAAAGGAAGTTGTACTTGCTCGCCAAGTTGCAATGTTTTTATCGAAGAAACTTACTAAATCGTCATTAAAAACAATTGGTTTGCATTTTGGAGGAAGAGACCACTCAACTGTAATTCACGCTTACAACAGCATTGAGCAATTGCTTTCGGATGATAACTCCACGAAAGACATTGTGGAATCACTTCGCAATAAAATTGAACTAGGGGTTTCTTAGAGGTGTTTTAAAATTTCTAAATTATTTAAATTTTATCAAATCAGTTTTTGGCTTCCCAATCTAATCCGTCGCATGGAGTAAAATCATCGGTTGGATGTTCATCATACTTCATGCAAAGAACTGCGGTTTCGTTGAAGTGTTTACATTTTGAGCAAAGGGAGTTGTTAATAACATTTCTGTTTTTCACAACAAACTCCTTATACTCGGCAATTATTGGGTGAATAACAACAATGTAAATTGCCAAACCAAAAATTATCCAAAAATATTTTGCGTCAAAATAATCATACGAAAACCATAGCAAAATAATCACTATGGCAATTCTTAATAATCCCCAGTAAACAATTCCACCCATAAAAAATCCTTGGTTTTAGTTTAACAAATTAAAACTTTACCAGTAAGTGTGTCTTTTTATTCGACTTCTGTTACTTTGTTTTTTTCAAATTTGTATTTAATTCCCGTTCTTGAGCAAGTAGCTAACCCATTTTCATCAAAGTCTAATTTTTCGCCAGCTTCGGACCACCAGCCAATAACTTTTGCGGGATTTCCGACAACAAGTGCAAAATCTGGAACATCTTTTGTAACAACAGAACCAGCTCCGACCATTGCAAAACGACCTATTGTATGTCCACAAACAATTGTTGAATTTGCCCCAAGTGAGGCACCTTCTTTAACAAGAGTATTAATATAAAACTCTGCTCCAACTTGTGGATATTTACTTCGTGGATTTAGGATATTTGTAAAAACCATTGATGGTCCGCAGAATACATAAT
>PCUD01000117.1:11888-15310 GCA_002786785.1 Ignavibacteriales bacterium CG18_big_fil_WC_8_21_14_2_50_31_20
AATTACACATTTTTTCCCAATCTTTGAACCAGATTGCACATGTGAAAAATGCCAAACTTTTGTTCCTTCGCCAAGTTCAACGCCATCGTCAACTACAGCGTGAGGGTTTACGTAATAATTTTTGTCGCTCATAAAAATCTCCTATAAAGGAATAGGTAAAGATTAAGATTAAGGAAAAGATTTACCTATTTAATTGTTAATTATTGTTACCTTATGTTTAAGGAAATGATCACATTGGAATATTCCATTATTCCACCTGTTCCGTGGAATGGGAACCATATTCCAGCGGGATCATTCCGCCTTTTAATTTTTTCGTTGCTTTATCCAATATTTCCAGCACTTCAAGCGCGTGTTTGCCATCGGTTCTTGGAGTTGTGTTATTTAGTATTGATTCATAAAAGTGTTTTTGTTCTTCGGCTAATGGCATTGTGTTTTCAAATTCGATTACTTCATAATCAGCATCAAATTTTTCTATCACTCCATCAACTTCTTTGAAACCTTTTTTGTAGAATTTTAACTTCTCGGTTTTTAATGAATCCTCAAATACATACATTCCTTTATCGCCAATTATAACCATTCGTTGTTCCTTAAAGGGATGTAACCAACTCACAAAAATGTGTGCTTTAACATTATTTGGATATGACAAAAAAGTAAGTGTGGAGTCCTCAATTCCTTGTTGGACAAAAGCTCCGCCATTTGCTTGCACTTCTATTGGATTATCTCCAACCAAATATTGAATGACAGAAATATCGTGTGGAGCAAAAGACCACAATGCATTTTCTTCACTTCTTATTGCTCCAAGATTTAAGCGATTACTATAAATGTATTGAAGAGTTCCTATTTCGTCTTTTTCAATTCCATCTTTAATTCTTAAAACTGCTGGATGAAAAAGCAAAACATGTCCAACCATTAACTTAAGGTTTAGGCTTCCCGCAAAGGCGGGATCTTCGCTTCGCTGCGAAAGGCTGAGGTTAAGCAGTTCTTCGGCTTCATCTGGGACTAATGTTATTGGTTTTTCTACCAAAACATTTTTTCCAGCCAACAAACATTTTTTTGCAATTTCAAAGTGCGTTTCTGCTGGGGTTGCTATTATTACAGCATTAAAATCAGCAAAATTGGAATGTTGGAAAAATGGAAGACTGGAATATTGGATTTTATCAGATAGTTGTTTAATCTTTTGTTCTGTTTCTGGATTTGAATCAAACACAACAATATTTTCGTGTGGAAGAAGCGAAGCCGCTGTCTTTACATGATTCATACCCCAGCGTCCAGCACCAATTATGGCTAATTTGATATTTTCTAACCTATTCATAAAACTCTTATCCATTAATTCTTTAATATGTCAAGTGTGGAACATTGGAATAAAGGAATATTGGAATATTTAACAATTTCTTCCATCATTCCATAATTCCTTTTCTATTCCATTATTCCTATCCCATAAATTCTTTAATTGTATTTACAACATAAGTAATTTGCTCTTTTGTCAATTCTGGATAAATTGGAAGTGCAATTGAATGCTCTGCTGCATAATCTGCATTTGGATATTCATCCTTTGAACTTGGCAAATCTTTAAAGCATTCTTGTTTATGAAATGGTACCGGATAGTAAATTTCACATCCAATATTTGCTGAACGCAAATGAGCAATTAATTCGTCTCGTTTTTCAACTCTAATTACATATTGATTGTAAATATGATAATTTTTATGTCCAGTTTCTTTGTAAACTGCTTTTGGAAGCAAAACTTTATTATTTTCATCTAAAGATATTTTGCCTTCTTCTTCGGCTAAACCAGCTTCCACAAATAGCTTTGTGTAAAGCGCTGCATTATCTCTTCTTGCTTGCGACCAGCTATCTAAGTGTGGCAATTTTACACTCAAAACTCCAGCTTGAATTGCATCCAAACGGAAGTTACCACCTATCATACTGTGATAATATTTTGGCTTTCCACCGTGGACTCTTTTTACTTTTAGCAATTCTGCTAAATCTGCATCCATTGTTACTGTCATTCCACCATCACCAAAGCATCCTAAATTTTTACTAGGAAAAAACGAATAACATCCAATATCGCCAATTGTGCCAACGCATTTTCCGTCTTTATATTGAGCAGAAATTGCTTGCGCGCCATCTTCAACTACTTTTAGATTGTGCTTTTTAGCAATTTCCATTATTGCATCCATGTCAGCGCTTTGTCCATATAAGTGGACTGGAATTATAGCTTTTGTTTTGTCTGTAATTTTTGCTTCAATTTGTGCTGGGTCAATATTAAATGTTACTGGGTCGCTATCAACAAAAACTGGAATTGCATTTAAGCGAGAAACCACTCCAGCAGTTGCAAAAAACGAATATGTAGGAACTATTACTTCATCACTAGCTTTTATATCCAAAGCCATTAACGCAAGAAGTAGCGCATCTGTCCCAGATGAAACTCCAACAGAATGTTTTGCACCAAGATATTCCGAAATCTCATCCTCAAGTTTGGTTACTTCTGGACCCATTATAAAATATTGTGATTCGGCGGTTTTTAGCAATGCCGCATCCAATTCGCTTTTTAGCGATTGATATTGTGCTTTTAAGTCTAATAATTGTACGTTCATTTTATCCTCATTGTTTACAGATTTAATCTGTAGTATTTATAAGTATATTTGTTTAATTTTTATATTCCGCACTACACAATAATTGTTTTCAAAATTGAAACCTTGTAGGTCTTCAAATAAAACCCAGAACCTAACAATAAGGTTTCAACATATAATAGAGTTTCTGCAAAATGATGAATCTGTCATTTCGAACCCGACGTTTTTTGTCGGAAGAGAAATGACAAGGAGATAAATCCTTATTTTGCAGAAACTCTATTATTATACATATTTAGTTAAAACCTTCTAGGTTCCTTTTACTTGAAAAATTTTCGTTTTTATTATTGTTTTCCTATCGTATGTGCATCAAAACCAATTGCTCTAATTTCAGTTTGATTTAAAATACTTCTTCCATCATATAAATGAGCTGGTTTTCGCATGCTATCATATATTTTTTTGTAATCCAATTCTTTGTATAGTTTCCATTCTGTCATTATTCCTATTGCGTCGGCATCTTTTGCGGCTTCGTATGGATCTTCAACATATTGAATTTTATCTCCATATTCTGCTAAATCTATCTTTGCATTTTTTAATGCTTTTGGGTCTGTTATAAAAACATTTGCGTGTTCTTCCAACAACATTTTTGCGATATAATAAGCTGGAGTTTCACGTGTATCACCAGTATCTGCTTTAAATGCAAATCCAAAAAGGACAATTTTTTTATTAGCAAGAGTATTAAACATTGTTTCCAACATTCTTTTCACAAAGCGTTTTTCTTGATAATCGTTCATTTTAATAACGTTTTCCCAATATTCCGCAACTTCGGTTAATCCTAGCGATTCCGAAATGTAA
>PCUD01000117.1:15318-20449 GCA_002786785.1 Ignavibacteriales bacterium CG18_big_fil_WC_8_21_14_2_50_31_20
CGCCAGTTTTTTCGCACAATGCCGAAATTGAGTTGATTGACGAAATTCTTTGAGCAAGAAACGCGTTTGCAACAAGTTTGGAAAGCTCTGAACTCCAAACATTGCTTCTTATTATTCTTTCATCAGAAACCCAGTTTTTGTAAATATCAACTAAAGTTTGGCGTGCTTTTAATCCACTCTCTGTTTCTCGCGAGCCAATTAAAACTCTGTCTGGATTTTCCAAATCCTTAATTGCAGTTCCTTCAGCTAAAAATTCTGGATTGGAAACCACATCAAAGTGAATCCCTTTTGGATTGCTATTCAAAATTTTCTCTAATGCTTCTGCTGTGCGGACTGGAAGTGTGCTTTTTTCCACTATAATTTTTGATGAATCTGATGCAGCAACAATTGCGTGGGCTGTTTTTTCAAGATATTGCAAATCAGATGCTTTACCTTTGCCTTCACCAAAAGTCTTGGTTGGTGTGTTTACAGATACAAAAATTATATCGGCTTCATTTATTTCTTTTGGAATATCTGTTGAAAAGAATAGATTTTTGTCGCGAGTTCGTTTTACAACTTCCAACAATCCGGGTTCATAAATTGGCAAGTCGTCTGTTTTCCAAGCAGCAATTTTTTCTTCATTTATATCAACAATTGTTACTTTATAATGTGGACATTTGTCTGCAATTATTGTCATTGTTGGTCCGCCAACATAACCTGCACCGATACATACTATTTTTTTTTCAAAATTCATTTTATTCCCTTTTTATTTTTGATAATCTAACTAATTTCTATTTTCATATTAACATTTATAAATCTAAAAGTACTAACAAAAATAGGATAATTAAAAGAAAAAATGAATTTTTTTCCACTTTTATAACAATTTTAAAATTTTAGGATTTAGCCCAATTAGCTATTGATGTTTCGTTAATTATTTATAGCAATTTGCTTTTCTTGTGAATAATGATTTAGGTACCAACTGTAATTTGATATTAAAAAAACAGCCATTTAACAACAAACTTAATTTGCGTAAAAACAGGGTGAATTAGCTTATAAATTCTGAAAAAATTAGTTTTGAAAATTCAATTTATTGACCACTGAAACAATTTACTTTTTATTTCATCATCATTTTCTCGTGAGGGACAAGCATTTTTTCTGCTGGACTTATAAAAGGAATTCCAAGACTTAAGCCTCTTAAAATAAAAATTAAAGCTAAAATAATTGCAAATACTGGAATTAACTTGTTTATTTTTTGTTTTATGTTAGCATTAACAAACTTTCCAACCATAGATGTTGCAAACATAATTGGAGTTGTGCCTAATCCAAAAAGTGCCATATAAAGAGCACCAGAAACTGCTCCACCAGTTGTAATTGCTCCAGCGAGAGCAACATAAACAAATCCACAAGGCAGCAATCCGTTAATCATTCCAAAAACAAATAACGACAAAGGTGAACCAGATTTTGTGAGCCTTGTAAAACCACTTTTTACAAAATTATTAGCAATTATATAAGGTTTAGTATAGGTCAATTTTCCATGAAATTTAGAGGGGGTTAAATAATACAAAAGTATTGAAACCCCTAAGAGAATTGAAGCCCATTTTTGCATTCCAGCAAGATGAATTCCTTTACCAAATAGTCCAAAGATTGCTCCAAAAACAGCATAAGTAATACTTCTTCCTATGTTATAAAGCAGCCGACCAACTACAATTTGAAAGTTTGAGGCATTTCCAAAAGGAAGTGCAAGAGCAATTGGACCACACATTCCAACACAATGAAAACTGCCGAAAAACCCGATAATGAATCCTGTCCAAATTTCCATTACGGCACCATAATTAATTTTTCGTTATAATATTCAATTTCCTCAACTTGCCAATTTGCTTTAACTTTCCACAAACCAGTAGACAATTGGCTCGTTACAAAAAGCATTTTATTTTCTTTATTTAACATTATTGGTTGGTTTTTGTCAAGTAAATCATCCGAAGGTTTATAAAAAGTTATCATTCCACTAATTTTATCAGATTGGAATATTGTGGGAAAATCAAATTCTATAAAATCCTTGTCAATTTTAATGTTAAGGGATTGGCTAAGTTCGTTTGTCCTATTAACTTTTTCAATCTGAGACTGATATTTTATTTCAGCACTATAATAATCTTGTTCCACCAAATCGTAGTCAACATAAAAATGAATTATTAAAACTTGTAAAATTGTGAATAACAAAAACACAACAATTACAATTGTTATTCCAGTTCCCCAACTAATTTTTTTCATATATAATTTAAACCAATTCTATTATTGAAAAATGTTAATGTTTTTAGTGTTCTTCTTTTTCTTCATGTTTTTCTTTTTCTTCGTGTTCTTCTTTGTTGTGCTTATTTTTTCTAAATGTTTCAATCTTTCCTAAAAAACTACTTTTAATTCTATCAATTACTTTATTGTCAGATTTAACAACTATTGTAATTGGCGTATTTAATTGTGTAATTTCTGATTCTTTTATTACAACTAAAAATTTAGCTTCAATAATTCCTTGCGGTTTAGCAATCATATCGCTTCCAACTATTTTAATACTTCCATGGCTGTCTTCCAATTCAAGCACGGCTGGAATTTCTTTAAATGTTTTATTAGTAAGAACAAAATCGTATAAATTGCTAATATGCAAGCTATCATATTGTTGATACATCATTCCAGGAGTTCTAAGTATTGACAATTCAAAATCATCCCTTGCAGAAAGCATAAATCCAAGAATAGTAAATAATATAACCAAAACAACCGTATAACCTATTGAACGAGGTGTTAACAAAGATCGAACACCCTTTTCAATTTCATTTAATGAAGCAAAGCGAATTAATCCTCTTGGTTTTTTTACCTTATCCATTATAGAATCGCAAGCATCAATACAAGCTGTGCAATTTACACACTCTAACTGAGTTCCGTTACGTATATCAATTCCTGTTGGACAAACATTAACGCATGCTTTACAATCAACACAATCGCCAAGGTTTGCGGTTTTATCTTTTGAAACTCCACGAGGCTCGCCACGAACATGGTCATAAGAAATTACAACTGAATTTTCATCAAGCATAACACCTTGCAAACGTCCATAAGGACAAACCATTAAACAAGCTTGTTCACGGAAAAAAGCAAATACAAAATAGAACACTCCCGAAAAAATTATCATTGCAATAAATCCAGTTAAATGGTCAGAAACTGGACTTTGCATAATATTAAATACTTGGTCTTTTCCGATAATATAGGCAAGAAAAGTGTTTGCTGTAATTATAGCAATTATAAAAAATATGGCATGTTTTAATCCTTTCTTGAATATTTTTTCGCCATTCCAATCTTTTTTTGCAAGTGCTTTTTGTTTGTTGGCATCACCCTCAATCCAATATTCAATTCTACGATAAACCATTTCCATAAAAATAGTTTGCGGACAAATCCACCCACAAAATATTCTTCCATAAACCACTGTAAAAAGGAATATTGAGATAATTATTAAAATCATTGCAATAACAAATAAATGAAAATCGTGCGGTCCAAAAGGAACACCAAAAAGAATTAACTTTCTTTCTAAAATGTTCAAAAGAATTAGAGGGTTTCCATTTACTTTTACAAACGGAAGTCCGTATAAAAGAACTAAAAGAACAACCGAAAGGATAGTTCTTGCATTATAAAATTTTCCACTTGGCTTTTTAGGAAATATCCAAATACGGTCACCCTTTTGAGTGACTGTTGCAATAGAATCCCTAAAAGATTCTTTGTCACTATTTTCAGAGTTATTCAAGCATCGCTCCTAACTAAAATAAGATTCATTACTCAATATTGGGTCTTAAATTAAATTATTTATTTAATAAGGACAATATAACCATTTTAAATTTATTTTTATTTTCAAAAATAATATTGAATTGGGAATGGTAAGATTAAATTGTTTTTTTATAAACAGTAATAATTAAAGTAAATAATTATTACTGTTTACTTCTATCAAAGACACTTTTTTCACAAAGCTGCTTAGAATGGCTTTTGTTTGCAATTTAAGCAGCCATAAAAATTAATGCTTGTGTTCACCAAAATAGACAAGAACAAATTCATCAACACTTTTTTTCAAATTTTCAATAACCGAAAGATCTGTGCCTTGTTTTGCCTTCATTGAATAAACTGCAATTGCATGAAGTGAGGATAGTTGTTTAATATATTTGCTATATTTTTCCTTGTCAGAAGAGTCGGTTATTTGAACTCGTTGGTGTAAAAAATATTGGCTTACAATTTCTTGAATTTTATTTGCGTGTTCTTCTTTATTTGTAACCCATCTAACAATTTGGTTATAGTTTGGAATGGGTTGTTTTGATAATTCGTTTATCATATTCATTGATTTTTCAATTGTAGTAATATGTTCGTTTACTAATGAAATCCTCAATGAATCTTCATAAATTCCACAAGGAATTTCGCAATGAGCATAACTGTTTTGGTAAATAAACAAAATGCTTACAAAGAAAGCCAATGCTATATATGTAATTTTGTGTTTAATCTGTTTAAGATTGTTTGCTTTTATGGGTTGTAACTCACAATTATACTCATTCTCTTGAGAATGAGTGTTTATAAATGTTTGTTTCATAATATTACCTTTCTTTTTATTTATAATAAGTCTGTTAAACTTATTATTTTATTTAGTTAGTTGTTAAAATTAAAAATTTTAGAATACGAGTTATAGAGAATAAAGATGCAGATTTCTTTTTAGAATATTTTAGTGTTCTGCTTAATTTTATACACACACCTAAAAATCACCAAAACCGTATTTGAGTATATCTGACAACTATAAGATAACGTTTTTCGAAAAAAGATGCGGATAAGTGTTTTACATATCCGCAACTAATTTATCATTTATTAGAAATTGCTCTGCAAATGAGCAAAATTAGTCATGAGTTAAGTTTTGGCTAACCATTGGCACAATGCGATTAGCCAACTATTTTCTAACAGTTTCATATTAAACAATCAATTATTTATTTGTGCTAAATTGATATCTATTCCTTTTAATTTTACTTGTGTAACTTTTCCACCACCATTATCGCTATTTGCAGTATTGGTGTTTTCTTGAGAAGAATCCCATTTTTCACCTTCAGGAGCTTTTGGATTTGGTGGATTTGTTCCATAAAGACTA
>PCUD01000117.1:20461-21490 GCA_002786785.1 Ignavibacteriales bacterium CG18_big_fil_WC_8_21_14_2_50_31_20
CATCAGAAATAATACGGAATATGTTTTTAATTCCACCACCATTAATCCAGTAATCATCAGTTAAGTTTGGCCCAACTATTCCTTCGCCACCAGCTCCATGACAAGCTACGCAGTTTTTGGTAAAGATATCTTTTCCTGAAGCAAGTGAAATAGCGTCGGTTAAAACGGTTACGGTTTCTTCCGAAATTAATGCTCCACTTTTTGATAAAAGCTCTGCTTGCAATTGGGCAGCATGAACCTGTTGTTGGTATTCATTATATTGAACATTTCCATCACCAATTATGTGATAGTTTATCATGTAAAGAATACCAAAAACAATTGCACCATAAAAAAGCGCTTTCCACCAAGGTGGAATTTTGTTATCAAGTTCTCTAATACCATCAAAGTCGTGATCAAGCATAATATCTTCTTCTTCTTGAATTGAAACAGATTGTGTAAGAGAATGGATAAATTTACTAAATGGTGTTATAACCTTTTCGCCTTTAACATCGTTACTTTCGGCGTAGACAAGCACTAACCATAAAACAAACGCTATTAAAAAAGCAGTAATGGCAATTACAATTTTCAGCACAGAACCGTAGCTATCATCAACTCCAGTTGCTGCAAAATTTGTTGTGCTGAAAACAAGAAAAAACCATAAAGTTGAGATAAAACTAAATTTCCTTTCATTTTTCATTTTTACTCTCTTCAATTATTTTAACTTTATTATCATTTTCTAAAGGAATGTTTGCATAGCTTTCCATGTATGATTTGTCTTTTTTTAATACCCAGATAATAACTCCAGCAAATATTAAAAAGAATAGAACCAAACTAATAACTGGAAAAATCCAAACATTATCAATTGAGGCTAAATTTTGTGAAAACATATTAACCTCACTTATTTTCAGCTGGTTTAACTTTAATATCGGTACCAAGTCGTTGCAAATATGCAATAAGTGCAACTATCTCTTTGTCCGATTCAACAACAATTCCACTATTCAACAAATCATCTGCAATTCCTTCAGCTTGAACTTGTAAATCAGCAACAGC
>PCUD01000117.1:21525-23582 GCA_002786785.1 Ignavibacteriales bacterium CG18_big_fil_WC_8_21_14_2_50_31_20
ATTCAGTATTCAGCTTTTGTTCTAACAACCAAGGATAACTTGGCATAATTGAGCCTGGTGACATTTGTCGAGGATTTTGCATATGCAAATAGTGCCACATATTTGAAAATTTACCCCCAACGCGGTGTAAGTCTGGACCAGTTCTTTTTGAACCCCATAAATGCGGATGGTCGTAAACAAATTCACCCGCTTTTGAATACTCACCATATCTTTCTGTTTCAGAGCGGAATGGTCTTACCATTTGAGAATGACAAGAGTTACAAGATTCGCGAATATAAATATCTCTACCTTCCAATTCTAAAGGAGAGTATGGTTTTACACTTTCAATTGTTGGAATATTTGACTTAATTAAAAATGTAGGTATAAATTCAACAATGCCTCCAATTAAAATTGCTACTGTAGCAAGCAAGGCAAACTGAATTGGTCGTTTTTCTAACCAACGATGAGAATTAAATTTATCATTATTTTCTTTAATTAATGCTGGTGCTTCTGCGGCTTCGTTTGCAACAAAACTACCTTGCTGTGCGGTTTTAAATAAATTATAAACCATTACAATTGCACCAACTAAATATAAAGAACCGCCAATAGAACGTATTACATACATTGGAACAATTTGTAAAACGGTTTCTAAAAAGTTTGGATATTGCAAAATTCCTAATGGAGTAAATTCTTTCCACATTAATGATTGTGTTAAACCTGCCCAATACATTGGTACAACCCAAACAACTAAACCTAAAGTTGCAATCCAAAAATGCGCAGTTGCCAATTTTTTAGAAAAAAGATTTGTGTTCCATATTTTGGGAACTAACCAATAAAGCATTCCAAAAGTTAATAAGCCATTCCAACCAAGAGTTCCAACATGAACGTGAGCAGGAATCCAATCGGTAAAATGTGCTAATGCATTAACATTTTTAAGCGATAACATTGGTCCTTCAAAAGTTGCCATACCATAAGCTGTTATTGCAACTACATAAAACTTCAGAACTGGATTATCACGAACTCTATCCCAAGCACCACGAATTGTTAACAATCCATTAAGCATTCCACCCCAAGAAGGTGCAATAAGCATAAGAGAAAAAACAGTTCCAAGCGATTGTGCCCAATCTGGCAAAGCTGAGTATAATAAATGATGAGGACCAGCCCATATATATATAAATATTAATGACCAGAAATGAAGAATAGATAAACGATACGAATAAATAGGTCGGTTAACAGCTTTTGGTAAATAATAATACATTAACCCGAGATAAGGCGTGGTTAAGAAAAACGCAACTGCATTATGACCATACCACCACTGAACCAAAGCATCCTGAACACCAGCATAAATTGGATAACTTTTAGTTAACGAAACTGGTATTTCAATTGAATTAACAATATGTAAAACAGCTACGGTTATAAATGTTGCAATATAAAACCAAATAGCAACATACATGTGCTTTTCGCGGCGTTTTAATATTGTACCAATCATATTAATGCCAAAAGCAACCCAAATAATAGCAATCATAATATCAATTGGCCATTCAGCTTCGGCATATTCTTTTGAAGTTGTAATACCCAAAACATAGGTAACTGCAACAGCAACTATCATTAGCTGCCAACCCCAGAAATTAATTTTACTTAGCAAGTCACTAAACATTCTTGATTTAGTTAAACGCTGTAATGAATAGTAAACACCAGCAAAAATACCGTTTCCAACAAATGCAAAAATAACGGCATTTGTATGAAGCGGACGTATTCTACCAAATGTTGTGTACTGCAAATCAAAGTTTAACCAGGGAAGATAAATTTGGAAAGCTATTAATACTCCGACTGTCATTCCTACAATTCCCCAAATAACTGTGGCAATTGTAAAAAGCTTAACAATCTGATTATCATAACTGAACTTTTCTACATTCATTAATGTACTCCTGTTATGTTATTTATGTGTTTTTATGTTTATCTTTTTCGCTTTCTATTTTATTATCGTCAAATAACATTCTTACCGAAGGTGTATATTTGTCATCATACTGTCCACTTTTAACTGCCCAGATATAGGCACCTAAAAAAACTAAGGCAAC
>PCUD01000059.1:0-1180 GCA_002786785.1 Ignavibacteriales bacterium CG18_big_fil_WC_8_21_14_2_50_31_20
TCTCCAATAAAAACATCGGAAATCATAATATATGGAGTTACGTCAAATTTATCTAAAAAGATAATTCTATTAGTTGATTTCAATTTTTCTATTTTGCTTTTTTCAGTCCAAGTATGCACGGTTACAAGTACGTTATATTTCTCGGATAATTCGCCAACTCGGTCAATCCACTTATCCAAAGCCGAAAGTCCGTCAACATTCCAAGTGGAAGTGAAAATAATTGTTCTTTTATTAACATCTAGTTTCAGCTCGTTTTTTATTTTATCAAGATAAGATTTGTTATAAGTTCCATTAAACGCATTGTCTAATTTAGGATAGCCAATAGCTTTTGTGCTATTAATTCCAAGATTTTTTGCAGTTTTAACTTGTTCGTTGCTGCTTACAAAATAAATATTAAAGCGATTATAATTTTCTGGCGAAGTCCATCTTTTGAATTGATAAAGCCCGTGATCAAATCCAATTTTAACAATTTGTTTTACAGAAAATTTATATGGTGAATGCCTTGCCATTATTACAGCTTTGGGAAATACGGGCATTCTTAAATATTTAATTCCATTCTTGGTTAAATAATCTCTGGTCTTTTTGTTTTTAGCAACAATTTCAACCTTGGGCAAATGTTTCTGAATTGGAAGAAACATTTCGTAATCAAGTGGGTCGGCACAATAGAACACTAGTTCATTATTTTTATTAAATAATTTTGCAAAGTACCATCCCAATTTATAGGGGTATTTATAAATATAATATGCTGGTGCCATAGTCGGTAAACTTCTCTGTTACTTTTGAAAAAACAGTTTCTGGTGATATTAGTTTCATACAGTTGTGATGCTCTAGTGGACAAACATTTCCACCATGACTTCCACATGGACGGCATGCCATTTCTATTTCAAAAACAAAATCAGATTCACGAAATGGATAATAACCAATTGATTTTACAGTTGGACCAAAAAATGCAAATACATCTGTTTGCACTGCATTTGCAATATGTAATGCACCGCTATCGTTGCAGATAATTAATGAACATTTTTCTATTACCGATGCTGATTCGAGCAAAGTAAGTTCACCAGCAAGATTTATTAAATTATCGTGTTTATTTATTAAATCGCAAATTTCCTTTTCTTCTTTGCTTCCAATAAGAATTACTCCAAAATTGGCGTTCAAAAGTTTGTCTGATAAATCAATA
>PCUD01000059.1:1222-3033 GCA_002786785.1 Ignavibacteriales bacterium CG18_big_fil_WC_8_21_14_2_50_31_20
AATCTTTTTGTTCTCTTAGCTAAAGCAGCAATTTTATTCTCTATTAAAGTACTAGTATATGCTGAGAATAATTCAGTCTGGATTGAAAATGTCTTATCAGTTAAGACTTTTAGGAGTTCTAAATTTTTAGTCGTTTTATGTTGGTTCTCTAAGTGGGGAACTTTGTGAGTTAAATACTTTTTTGCTTCCCATCTGTCAAACCCTATGCGCATAGGAATTCTTGCTAAATAAATTAGCATTGCTGTTGTCATTGAACTGTGTGGCGTTAAGACTAAATCATATTTTGCTTTTCGAAGTTTGAAAAGAGTTTTAATAAAAGAAGATATCTTATTTTCTCGTTTATCAAAAAGTATAATTGCGTTTATGTTAGGATTGTTTTCTAAAACATTAGCCGTTTGTGGAATTACCATTACATCCAATTTTGCTGCAGGATAAAGCTCCTTTATTGCTCGGATTAAAGGAGTAACAAGAATTACATCTCCAATAAATGCTGTTTGAACAATTAATATTTTATTGGGATTCAATGAAAATCCAAAGTGATTTGAAAAAAATTTCTAATGCTATCACAAAGATAAATATCTATTTGTTAAGTTATTATAATTCTTTACTCGATTTTTCTGTGGTAATTATGCTAAATTTACAAATGTTAATTTTTTAGTTCACTATTGCTTTATTTAACTAAAATTGAAGATGTAATTATAAAAATATAAAAATAAGGGAAAAGTAATTAGTATGAAATTAAATGTTGGTTGCGGAACAGATTACAGAGAGGGTTTCATAAATATTGATGGAAGCAGCACTCTACCCAAAGTGGACAAAGTTATTGATATTTCTGTAGAATCTTTAACTGCCCATTTTAAGGCTGGAGAAGTTGAATTTATTTTAGCAAATGATATAATTGAGCATCATTTTCACTGGGAAGCAGTTCGGATTATGACAGATTTTTATAATCTTTTAGCTAAAGGTGGCAAAGCTGAAATTAGAGTTCCAGACGCGAGTTACATAATTAAAAATTGGCGATATCCAATGGAAAGAAAATTGATAATGCTTTTTGGTGGTCAAGATATACCAAGAGGGAAAAATGCTGAACAAGATAAATCACGTGCCCAATTTCCACAGTATTTTTGTCACAAATATGGTTGGACTCAAAAACAAATGGAAATTGAATTATTAAAAATTGGTTTTAATAAAGTTATTTGTAAAAGAGAAAGATCTAATTTTATTGCATACGCAACAAAGTAGAATTTGTTCATTTTATCGAAAATGAAGAGAGTATCCAAGTTATTAACTGAATTCAATTTTTCGTAATTTTGCATTCTAAAAAATCCAAGAAATGGTTTTGGAATCATTTTAAAACTTGTGGAGCTTCATGTTTTATGAAATTATTTAAAAAGAAAATCAATTACATTCCCGAAAAATTTTATTTTCAACGTGAAAACAAGAAAAATTACATAATTCATCATTACGCACCGCATACTTTTAATGCTGGCGACCATTTTGTAGTTCAATCAATCAGAAATCATATAAAAGAACTTTTGCCCGAAGCTGTTTTTGTTCCCAAAGCAATTGCTGATAACCGCGGTTGGGGTTCACCAATTGGATTAAGAGGGGAAAATGTTCTATTTAGCAATACTCACGCTGATGCGGTTATTATTGGCGGAAGCGACCAATATAATAACTGGTCGCCAAGAATTAGCCGAAGGGAAATCGATTTTTTAAAACCACCTTTGTTTTTAATTGGTTTGGGCGTTTCTTCTAAGGATTTGAATTTGGAGCCTTACATAAAAAACAAGGAATTTAATGACGATATT
>PCUD01000059.1:3048-8019 GCA_002786785.1 Ignavibacteriales bacterium CG18_big_fil_WC_8_21_14_2_50_31_20
TTTAGGTTTTGATAAGGCAATTAATACTGGCTGCCCAGCTTTGCATCTTTTTGATAACGAGTTTAGAATAAACGATTCCAAAAATGTTCTAATTACTTTCCCTTTTCCTCTTGTGAACAATAATGTTGAAAATCTCAAATACAAAATTTTGGTAGATGTTTCGCATAAATTGATTAAATATTTGCATGATAAAAATTTGACTCCAATTATAGTTTGTCACGATGATAGGGACGTAAACGTTGCTCAATATGAATTTGCAAACGAAAAAATCTTTTTTTCCAACTATCACCAAGATTATTTTGAACTTTACAATAATGCATTACTTGTTATCGGTTCGCGTTTACATGCTACAATCCTTACTTCTGGAATGGGAATCCCAAACATAAATATTAATTTGGATTTAAGAGGACAAGCATTTACGCAAAGTTTTGAATTTTCGGATTGGCATTTGGATTATACCGAAACTGATATTTTTAACAAATTGATTGAACGAACAGAAAAAGTGCTTTCTGGAAATATTTCTATGTTTGTCAATTTTTCAGCAAAAAAGAAAGAAAAACAAATAGTTTTCAAAAAATTTATTGACGATACCGTCCAAATTATAAAAAATGCGAAGTAATAAATGAATATTCTTTATATATCTTCCAAAAAAAAATGGGGTGGCGTTGTTAATTGGATGGCAAAAACCGCAATTGCACTCGAAAAAAAAGGTCACAATGTTTTTATTATTTCGCATCCAAACTCGCGATTAACTGCAAACTCGACAAAAGGGATTAAAATAATTGACAAAAAACTCGGACCGCTTTTTAATCCAATTATGATATTTTTCATTGTAAAATTTATTAAGCAACACAAAATTGATTTAATTGTTACAAATATTGATAAAGAAGTTGGAATTGGTGGAATTGCTGCAAAAATTTGCAAAATTCCAAATATTAGAAGAGTTGGCAGCAAGGATGACCTTTCGGAAAGTTTTAGATTAAAATATGACCACAAATTGCTCGTTACAAAAAGCATAGTTCCGTGCAATTTTATAACCGAAAAAGTAGTTGAAGAGCATTTGTGGTTAAAAAAAGATGATTTTAAAACAATTTATAACGGCAAAAATATTCAATCAATTCCAGAAAATGCTAAAATTGAGTTGAAGAATAAACTGGGAATTTTGGACACAGAACGCGTTATTGGAATAACTTGCCAACTTACGGATGTTAAATTTGTCCATAATTTGATTAACGCATTTTCAACTCTTTGTAAAACCGAAAGCAATTTAAAGTTAGTAATTGCTGGCGAAGGATATGAAAAAGAAAAGCTAATTTTGCTCATAGAAAAACTAAATATTGCCGACAAAGTTGTGTTTGCTGGCTACATAAAAGATGCGTTTTTGTACGCTTCCATTTATGATATTGCAACTCTTGTTTCGCAAATTGAAGGCTTTCCAAACTCGGTTGTTGAATATTTGGCTGTTGGAAAAGCAGTTGTGGTTACAAATGTTGGTGGAAATTCCGAAATTATTAAGGATAATTACAATGGATTTCTTGTTCCATTTAATAATGAAAACGCACTTGTTGAAAAAATTAAGATTTTGCTGAATGACAGTGCTAAAAAAACGCAATTTGAAGAAAATGCTTTAAAAACAATTGCAAATGATTTTACAGAGGACAAAATGGTTGATAATATTGAACTATTTTTTGAAGAAATTCTGAAATGATTGTTTTTGAATACATATTGCTGTTTTACTATTTGCTTCATCCAAAAGCTATTTTTGTCCGTTGGACTTCCCACGCAATGGGTGATAATTTACTTTTAACGGTAATTTTGCCAGAACTTCGCAATAAACATCCAAAAAGCAAAATAATTGTAGAAACAAAATTCCCAGAGTTTTTTATTGATAATCCAAATGTCGATTGGATTACAAATAGGCATTTTAAAACCACAAAAAAATTTATTAAACCCAAATACAAAATTATTGCCGAAACGAGTAAATCAATCTACGAGCAAATGCTTTCATATATTTCGGATAAAAAAGAAGGTTTTCCAAAAATATATTTAACTGAAGCGGAAATTGCAAAACATAAAGAGAATTTTGAATATTTTGCAATTGCTCCACTCGGAAAGCAAGCTTTTAGTGCCAACAGAAAAGAATGGGGTTTTGAAAAATTTCAAAATTTGGTGAATTTGATAAATGAAAAAACCAATGCTAAAATTATCCAAATTGGTTCAAAAAGCGATGAACTTTTACAAAGTGTGATTGACAAAAGAGGATTTCCAATAAGAGAATCGGCGGCAATTATTAAAAATTCAATTGCATTTATTGGTCTCGAAGGCGGATTAATGCATTTAGCAAAATCGGTGGAAAAAGATTCCGTTATAATTTACGGTGGATTTATAAATCCAGAAATTTCCAAATATCAAAACAATATTAATGTTATCAATCTCGTTGAATGTTCGCCGTGTTTTACTTCCGAAAAACCGCATACAATTTGCGAAACAATGTTGTGTATGAAAGGAATTTTGCCCGAAAGTGTTTTTGACAAAATTGAAGAAAAGTATTATAAAGGTAAATTTTAATGGAAAAGTTTCAAAGCGAACTTGTGAAAAGAATACTAATTCTGCAATACAAACCGTTTGGCGATGTTTTGCTAAATACGGGATATTTGCCAAGTTTGAAGGAGAAATTCCCGAATGTTAAAATCGATTTTTTGGTTAGAAAGCCGTATGACATTGTGCTTAAAAACAATCCAAATTTGAATGAAATAATAACTTTTGAAAATTTAACTGGAATTAAGTACTTTTTTCAACGAATTGGACTGATTAAAAACATTCGCAAAAGAAAATATGATTTAATAATTGATCAGCTAAAAGGTTCAGGTTCTGGAATTATTTCGCTATTTAGTGGTGCAAAATATCGTCTTGGATTTAACGAGCATCAGTTTAATTGGGTTTACAATTTGCGAACGAATGAAGGAAGTCCAAAATTTACCGCGGCTCGCAAATTTGATTTGCTAAAGCCAATTGGCATTGATAAATTGAGCTATAAAATTGAAATAACAATTACACAAGACGCAAAAAATTATATAAGTAATTGGTTGAATAAAAATGATTTAAGCAATTCCAAAATAATTTGCGTCGCTCCCGGAAGTCCTGTTAAAAGCAAAAAATGGAATAGCGATAATTACGCAAAATTTTGCGATAAAATAATAGAGCAAACTGATTACAAAATTGTGTTTGTTGGTGCACCCGATGAGCAAAACGATATTCAAAATGTAATTTCCAAAATGAGCAAAGGTGCGTTTGTTGCTCCAAAGACCGATTTTATCAAAGCTGGTGCATTGTTGCAAAAAGCTGATTTACTAATTTGCAATGATGGCGGATTAAATCACTTATCAATTGCGGTTGAGACTTTTTCACTTGCAATTTTTGGAAACACCGACCCAATTTTGTGGAGCGGCCACGAATTAGGAAATCATTTTTATCTTAAAAACAACAATTGGAATTATTCAAAAGATGACAGTTTTGGAATTTCCATTGAACAAGCCTTTGCAAAATTTGAGCAAATTTTAGCATTGGATAATTTTCCACAAAAGTGAAGTTTAAAACCCGTAGCACAGATTAGCAATCTGTGTTTGTTTTATGAAGGAATTTTTCTTTTAGCAATCTGTGTTTTTTAGGAAAAAATAAGTGCATTTTTTATTAAAATCATCGTTAACAATTTTACTTTTAATTACATAGTTATTTAAAACATTAAATTGATATTTTTGCCTGAGCGATTATTTAATTAACAAAGAATAAAATCTGTTATATTTAGTTTTGAATTTAGAAAAGAAATAATTAGAGAAAATTTTGAATATCTTTTTAAGAATTTTAGCATACGTAAAGCCTTTTTGGAAACATCTTTTGGCTGCAATTTTAAATACATTTATGTTTGCACTTATGAATGGTTTATCCATTTACCTAACAATTCCGTTACTTGATATTTTATTTGAGCAAAAAAGTGCAGAAACTGTGAAGAAAACTGCCAGCTCCAGCTCAAGTTTTATTCCCGATTGGATTGAGACAATGGTTGAAAATATATCAACTTCATTCCAAAATTATGTTTTGGATGGTGGAACTGAAGAGGTATTATTAAAAATTGCTTTTTTAATTGTAACAGCTTTTATCCTTAAAAATATTTTCAATTATTTATCCAATTATTTTATTGCATACGTTGAGCAGGGGGTAATACGTAATTTACGCGACCAGCTATATGAACACATACACAAACTTCCAATGAATTTTTTCAAAAATGAAAAAACAGGTAATTTAATTTCACGATTTACAAATGACGTAAATATAATTCAACAAAGTATTACCGCAGTATTTCTAAATCTTTTTCAAGACCCAATCACAATCTTAGTTTTTTTCGGCATTGCATTTTCTATTAGTTGGAAATTGACTGTTTTTTCTCTTTTAATAGTTCCGCTTTCAATTATTGTTATCGGATTTATTGGCTCAATTTTACGAAAACAAAGTTATTTGCTACAAAAAAAATTGGGTACAATTGTGGACGTTTTACACGAAACCATTTCAGGTGTAAAAATTGTAAAAGCTTTTGGAAAGGAAGAATATGAAAATAGTCGTTTTAGATTAGAAACACAGAGGTATTTTAAGATTTTATTAAGAAAAGTAAGAACGCGTAATATTTCATCTCCTTCTACAGAAATTATTGCAGTAATTTTGGGTGCTGTAATTTTATATTATGGTGGAAGACTCGTTCTTATTGATAACGAAATAAAGGCAAGTGAGTTTATGGGTTTTCTTTTTGCAATATTCCAAATGATGCCACCAATGAAAAACATGAGTCAGTTGAACAATAAAATACAAGAATCAATTGGTGCTGGAATGAGGATATTTGAAATATTGGATATTAAACCAGATATTAAAAATGTTGAAAATCCTGTTCCCTTAAAGTCATTTAATAGTGAAATAAAATTT
>PCUD01000059.1:8041-29234 GCA_002786785.1 Ignavibacteriales bacterium CG18_big_fil_WC_8_21_14_2_50_31_20
ATGATGTGAGTTTTACAGCAAATAAAGGCGAAATTATAGCCTTTGTTGGAAGTTCGGGAGCAGGAAAAACAACATTGGTCGATTTAATTCCTCGCTTTTTTGACCCAACTGGTGGGCAAATATTAATAGATGGAATTGACATAAAAGATGTTAAAATTGAAGACCTTCGTAAACACATGGGAATAGTTACTCAAGAAACTGTACTTTTTAATGAATCGGTATTTAACAATATTGCTTATGGCTTGCCAAAGACTCCAAAGGAAAAAGTAATTGAAGTTGCTAAAATTGCAAACGCGCATAATTTTATTATGGAATTACCAAATGGTTATGACACAATAGTTGGTGAAAGAGGAGCAAAAATTTCTGGTGGACAAAGACAAAGACTTTCTATTGCACGGGCTTTGTTAAAAAATCCTCCAATCATGATTTTTGACGAAGCAACTTCTGCTTTAGATAACGAATCGGAAGTTTTAGTTCAGGAAGCAATTGAGCATTTAATGAAAGAGCGTACTACTTTTGTAATAGCTCATAGATTAAGTACTATAAGAAATGCAAATGAAATTATTGTTATGGGTAAAGGTAAAATTGTTCAAAAAGGAAAACACGAGGACCTTTTGAGTGATGAAAACGGAATTTATAAAAAATTATATGAACTTCAATTTAGAACAGATTTATAGGTAATATTTTGAAATTAGGAATTGTTCCAAATACTAACAAAGAAAATGTGGTTGAAGTTGTTGAACTTTTACTAAGCAAATTAAAAGGTAAAAATTTTAAATCAACTTTTAGTAGCCATTTTTATGAATTAGTAAAGTCAAATCCTCTATTTCAGAACTGCGAGTTTTTATCCACTAAAGATTTATTTACTAACAACGATTTAATTGTCTCTATTGGGGGGGATGGAACTCTTTTAACCACAAGTTACGATGCAAAAGATTATGACACGCCAATGCTTGGTATTAATTTTGGCAAACTTGGATTTTTAGCCGAATATGAAATAAATAATCTTGATAGATTAATTTTGGAATTGGAAAATGGTGATTATGTAATTGAAGAAAGAATGACACTTTGCGGAGAAAGTGTAATTGAAGGAGAAGCATCACTTTTTGCAACAAATGATATTGTAATTGATAAAGGTCATTGGCCTAAAATGGTTGAAATAGGACTTAAAATTGATAGCAAATATGTTGCCACATTTTCTGCTGATGGGATTATTATTGCAACACCAACTGGTTCCACTGGTTATTCGCTTTCTGTTGGAGGTCCAATTGTAAATCCTATTGCAAAAGCTATTACGATAAGTCCAATATCTCCACATACACTTACGATGCGTCCATTAGTAATTAGCGATAATCAAAAAGTATCAATAACGGTAAAATCCGGTCACGAAAAAATTCACGTTAGTTGTGATGGTCAACGTGTGACTAATTACAAATCACCAAAAGAGTTTATAATTTATAGCAGTAAAACACCAATAAAACTGCTTAGAACAAAATCAACCAACTACTACGAAATTCTCCGAAATAAACTATATTGGGGTATTGATATTAGAAAAAATTACAAAAAGGAAGATGATGAATAAAATACTATTAATTCTTTTTTTTGTGGTTTCTATTTTAAGTGCACAAGAAAAAAACAAAATGATAATAGATGATAAATCGGGGAAACCGATTCTAATTGGCATTTGCGATAGAGAAGCATTTTCGGACTCCAACTTTGCATGGTGGTTTAATTCTGAGTACAAATTATATTCGCCAGAGGAAATAATAATTGACAGCATAAAAAACCATAATAATGAGTTTGCTATTACTATTGTAATGGGAACTTGGTGTAGCGATAGCAGAAGGGAAGTCCCTAATTTTTATAAATTACTCGATTTGCTAAAATTTCCTGAAGATAAAATAACATTGATAAATATTGACCGAAAAAAGGATGGGATTAACACGGATATTTCAAAATTAAATATAGAATTAGTTCCAACATTTATTATATACATTAATGGTAATGAAATTGGAAGAATTATTGAAACTCCAATTGAATCGTTAGAAAAAGATTTATTAAAAATTTTAGAGAATAATTTAAACAAATAGAAAAGAATTATTTCAAAATGAAAAAAGCATTTTTAATTGTATTATTTGTAAGCACATCAATTTTTTCGCAGGATTTTAAACTTGGTGAAGCTCGCGGATTATTTTTTTCAATTGGTGTTGGTCCCAAAACTCCAATCGGTGATTTTTCGGCAACTAACGATTCTGGAATTGGGTTCGATTTTACAGCTTCATATACAGATAATCAATTTCTGCCTGTTTTCTTTTATGCTAAGCTTGCCTATCAGACTTATCCAGGTTCTATAAAAATGTATAAAAATTCTGATTATGCATCTTTTACAACTAACGAATTTCTAATTTTACCAGGATTAAAGTTTTATCTTCCACCAGTAATTACAGATCAGGTTTTGCTTATGCCAATTGTTGAAGTTGGTCCTTCCTTTGGTTTGTTTAGTAATACTCATGTTTTTAAAACAACAAGTGGAAAAAGTAATTTTGATGAACTTAAAGGTAAATTTGGGTTTCATATTGGGGGTGGATTTTCAATGTTTCTTTTGGAAACCGTTTTAAATTACTACTTTTTCCCAAACAACCATGCATTATCTTTAGATTTAAGAGTTCAAATTCCAGTATTTGTGAAATTTTAGGAGAATATTATGGAATACAAAAATTTATTGTTCGAAAAAGTGAATAAGATTGCAAAAATAACAATTAATAGACCAGAAAAATTAAATGCACTTAATGCTGTAACTTTTAGTGAATTAAATCATTTATTAGATTTTTTACAAAATGATAATTCAATTTTGGTGGTTATTATAACTGGTTCAGGTGAAAAAGCATTTGTTGCAGGTGCTGATATAAAAGAACTCTCAAATTTGGATACAAATAATGGTGTTAAGTTCTCATTATTTGGACAATCAGTTTTTAATAAAATTGAAAACCTTAGTAAACCAGTTATTGCTGCTGTAAACGGATTTGCTCTGGGCGGAGGATGCGAACTTGCTCTAGCTTGTCATATTCGCTACGCTTCAGAAAATGCAAAATTTGGACAACCTGAAGTTAATTTAGGCGTTATTCCAGGTTATGGTGGAACTCAAAGATTGGCTCGTCAAATTGGGAAAGGACGTGCATTGGAATATATTTTAACTGGCGATATTATTACGGCACAAGAGGCTTACAGTATTGGCCTGGTTAACAAGGTTTTCCCAAGCGAAGAATTACTATTAAAATCAATTGAATTAGCCGAGAAAATAATTGCAAAAGGAAAAGATGCAATTGCTAAATCAATAAAAAGTATTAACGCTGTGGATAATATTTCACTCTTGGAGGGATTAAAATTTGAAGCCCAACAATTTGGAGATTGTTGTGGTACCGAGGAATTTATTGAAGGAACTACCGCTTTCTTAGAAAAAAGAAAACCAAACTTTGAAAAATAGTATTTAGTTCATGTTTACAAGAATTAGATTTATATATGCGTTAATAGCTTTTACACTACTTTTAATCATTCTTAACATTTCGTTAGAGATATTTTTAAAACCTGAAGTAAAACCAATTCCAATAATTAGCAAAAATGAAATTGAAACTAAGTTTGGACTTACTCTAAACAAATTTGGAATTTCGAACAATTGGATAAAGAAAAAAGTCGTAAAGCAAAAATTATCCGATTCATTGAATTATATTTTTGATGTTTCATTTCCAAAAGATATTAGCATTGCAAGTTTCATAAAAGAAATAAATAAAGCGTTAATTAATGAACAAGTAAAAGTTGAAACACGAGAAAAAGTAAATTATGGCAATTCAGTTTTAATGATATTTGAGGATGATATTTTAAAATTACAAGCAAATTTAGTACTATCTGATAAAATAATTAGAGAATTTGCGGAATATTCATTTTTAGTTAAATTGTTTTTTAGCGATGAAGAATTACCATGGTCAGAACTTAGCCGAATATTTTATGATTTTACATATTTAATAACTCCTTCCAAGAAAAGTTTAGAAATTAAAAATCAAGTAACAAATAATTATGCCGTTTTATTAAGTGACGAAATAAATGAAACGGATTTTTTACTTCATGAGGATTTTTCAAAACAAAAACTGATTAATAATATTAGGTCAATTATAATTTCATTTGGAAGTGATAAAACTTACTTAATTGATGAAACATCAGATTTATATAAATCAAAAATTTTTAGTTTTATACGAGATGAATTTAACAGCAGAAATATTAAGTTAATTTCACTTCAAAGTTTTCCATATTTAATTGGAAATACAAAAACAGAAGTTGTATCCCTTTTCAATTTTTATACAACAAGCTTAAAAGGAAAAGAAGGAAAAACTTTTGTAATTGATTACGATAATTTCCTTTATTTGCAACCCGCAATTGAAAAGCAATTAAAAATGGGAGATAAAGTAGTTGATGTTAAATAGTTAGATTTAAATATAATGTTTATTTATTGTTGTTTAGTTTGAGAAAATTTTTAAAAAATGACACCAAAAAAGATGTCATTTTTATGAAAATTTTTACTTAAAAATTAATTATATGTTAAACTTTTAGTTTGATTATTTGATAAAGTAAATTTTGAAATTAAAGTTTGTAAATTTTCTGTTAGTCTATTTAAATCTTCGGAAGCTTGAGCAATTTGTTCAACACCAATTGCTGTTTCATGTGCAACGGTATTTATTCCTGAAATATTAAATCGAATTTGTTCTGCTTCTTCTGCCTCGCCTTTACCTGCAGCCGCCACATTATTAACAATACTCATAACAGTATTTGATGATTTAATAATTTCCGTTAATGATTGTCCAGCTTGTCTTACAGATACTTTACCATTCTCAACTTCCGTTCTGCCTTTATCCATGGAATCAACAGCATTTTTAGTTTCATTTTGAATGGTTTTAATCATATCTGCAATTTCTTTTGTCGACTTTGTTGTTCTTTCTGCAAGCTTACGAACTTCATCAGCAACAACAGCAAAGCCTCTTCCTTGTTCACCAGCACGCGCAGCTTCAATTGCAGCATTAAGAGCTAATAAATTGGTCTGGTCAGCAATATCATCAATTACTTGAATAATTTCACCAATTTTTTCACCACTTTTGCCAAGTCTATTCACAATTTCAGATGATTGCAAAACAACATCAGCAATATTGTTCATTCCATTTTCAAGTTCTGCAAATACAATTCCACCTTGCTCAGCAATTTTCTTTGAATTATTAGCTTCTTCTGCAGCTCTATTTGTGCTTTCGGTTGTCTCCATAATTGTATTAGTTACATGCTCAACGGAAACAGCTACTTCAGATGTTTGTGAGCTTTGTTCTTGTGCACCAGCAGCCATCTCTTCTGCACTAGCAGATATTTCGGCACTTGCACTTGCGGTTGCTTGAACAGCATCGTGTATTCTATTTATAATATGCTCCTGCTCGGTAACCATTTTATTAAAAGAATCTATAATATTAGAAATTACATCTCCATCTCGTTCTTTTGGGATTTTAACTGTTAAATCACCATTTGTAAAGGCATCAATTGCTCGGAGAATTAAATTTGTGCTTCTGTCAAGATAAGCCTGCAAATCTTTAAGAATATTCGTCTCAGCCTGGAAATCTAAAGAGATAGAAACATTTTGAATAGTTTTCTTCAACTTTCCTCTTAAACCTTGAGGTTTTGGCTTTCTATAAAATTTGTGCTCAGAAGCGTATTGTGTAGAAGTATCAATTTCTTTCATAAAAGCTTCAAACTGATCAGTAACATCATTAATTTGCCATGCAATTTTAGCAAATTCGTTATTTGATGTAATTTTTGTAATCCTTTTATCAAAGTTACCATGAGAAATTGCTTCCGTTTGATTATGAAGTGTTGAAAATGCATCCTTCACATAATTTCCAATCTGGATATATGAAAAAATGCTAATTACAATAATTAATAAAACAATTAGTAAAAAAATTATGGGTGATATGGAAGAGAAACTTAAATCAGTTAAAACCAATAATAAAACAAGAGTAATTGCAGCTAAAACTGTAATTAATATTAATCTTAATTTAATAAATCCTTCAAAACTATCTCCATTATAAGGTGAGTATAAATTCTTCATATTCAAGACCTTTTTCATTTAATAAATTAGTTAATAATTTGCCAGATGCTGTCATTTGAGTTCCAATACTGTTTTTTCTCTCTTCATCCAATAATTTTTTATAAAGAGGAACAATAATTCTATCCAAAACTGATTTGTTTGGTTTCCTTCTCACTGAATAGTAGCCAACAACTTTGTCGTTTTCATTTTTTACAGGAGTTATATTTGCATCAACCCAATAATAAGAGCCGTCACTAGCCATATTTTTTACATAAGCATTTATTTCTTTACCTGATTGAATTGTCTCCCACAATAGTTTGAAAATAATTCTTGGCATATCGGGATGTCTAATTATATTGTGGTTTTGTCCTAATAATTCATTATAAGAATATTTGGCATATTCTAAAAATATTTCATTGCAATAAGTTATAATTCCTTTTGTATCCGTTTTGGACACAATAAAATCATTTTCGCGCATTACTTTTTCTACGCTTGTTGGAGTAATTTTTGGCCTCATGCGGTTTACCTATTTGTTGATTGATTATGTTGAACATATTTTGTTATTATTATCGATATTTAATGGTTAAAGTTTAATACTTTTTAATTAAGCTTGTTTTATTTTTCAATAAAGCTTAATAAATAGAATTAAGTTTCGATAATAATTTAATTAATTAATAGTGTTTTATAAAAAATGGTTTAGAATTAGTATGTATTTGTTAAAAATTGCTACATTATTGTTTTTATTGAACTCCATTTTGTTTTCAATTTCCCCAATTGATAGTTTAAAGCTGCAAATAAGCAAAAGTGAAGGAATAAAAACAATTAAGCTCTCTATAGACCTTTCAAAAAAATTACTTGAAAGGACTAAAATTTCTGAAGCAATTAAATATGCTGATTATGCAGTTGCTGAAAGCAAAAAAATTGGAAATAAAGAGCTTGAAATAAAAGCTTTAGCAATAATTAGTAGAGGTTATTTAATAAATGGAAATGTCACTTCTGCTCAAGTATATTGTGATTCAGTAATGGAGTTATCACAAAAGGCTAAATATAAGTATGGAATTGGTTTGGGTTTCCAAACAAAGGGAATTTTGCTAAGTTATTATGGTAAACTTGAAGAGGGATTAGTTTATGTTGATAGTTCGTTACAAATTTTTGATTATGATAACTTCCCATTGGAAAGAGCCCTTTCTTACCAATCAAAATCTACTTTATCTAGTTATATAGGTAAAAATGATTCAAGCGAATATTATCTTAAACAGGCATTGGATATTTATAAGGAAAACAATGCTTTGTATAGTTATGCCAATTTGAAGTTAAATAAAGCTCTTATTCAGGGCACATCTCTTGGGCAATATGAAAATGCTATTAAAAATGCGTTGGAAACATTGCCATTTTTTGAACAAATAGATGATACAATTAAAATTTCGACAGCAACCAGTATTATTGCAAATTGTTACGACGCTATCGGAAATTATGACAAAGCAATTAAATATTACATTAATGCAATTTTGTTAAGTGAAAAAAGTGGAAGTAAACTTTACCTAGCTAATTTTAAAAATAATCTTGGAGAAGTTTATAAACATAAAGGTGATTTTGAAAAAGCTTATGAATGCTATACAAAAGCACTTGAAATATTTAATGAACTTAAATTAATAGAAGGAATCACAGTTGTTAAAAATAACATAGGTGAATACTATCTTAGTCAAAAAAAGTATGATGAAGCACTTTTATATTTTAATGAATCTTTTTCAAAAGTTGACCAGACAATAGATTTCTATAAATCAACAATTCTTAGCAGAAATATAGGAATTGTGTATTTAAAGAGAAACGATTACAATAAAGCTATATTTTATTTAAACAACTCGGTAAAATTTGGAAAGAAAATGGAACTTCTTGAAGAGATTTATCCCGCATATAAAAGTTTAGCTGAAGCATATTTAGAAAAAGAAGATTATAAGGAAGCATACAAAAATATGGCACTGTATTCTAATGGCAAAGACGAATTTCTTAAAAAAAGTAATGCTGAAAGATTAACAGATGTTGAAATTAAATATCAGACGGAAAAAAAAGAAAAGGAAATTGAAATATTAACAAAAGGACAGGAAATACAAAATCTACAAATAGCAAATCAAAGATATATTACATTAGTTTTAGTTGTTGTACTTGTTTTAATCGGTGGTGGAACAATACTGTTGTATAGAAGATATGGGCTAAAGAAAAAAACTAATTCTACTTTGGAAAGAAGTAATAAAATAATGAAACAATATGCCGATGAGCTTGAACGGACAAATTTTCAACTAAAGGAATCAGAGGAAAATTTAAAGAACTTAAATGCAACAAAAGACAAGTTCTTCTCTATAATTTCGCATGATTTAAAAGGTCCATTTTTTTCGTTACTTGGTTTATCAGAAATAATGTCAGAAAATTTGGATAATTTGAGCAAAGATGAAATTAAAGAAATGAGTTTGGGAATTAATAACGCATCAAAAAAAGTTTTTACGCTTTTGGAAAATCTTCTTGAATGGTCGCGTGCTCAACTTGGAATGATAAATATTGAAAAGCAATTGTTTGATTTTAACGAGCTTGTAAACGAAAATTCGAAGCTATTTAAAAGCAATTTTGAGCAAAAAGGAATTGAACTTAAGAGTAATTTAATAGAAAATTCTAAAATATATGCTGATAGAGAAATGATTAACTTCGCGTTACGAAATTTACTTAATAACGCAATTAAATTTACAGATATAGGCGGGGAAGTTTTAATTGAAACACAAATAGAAAACTCTATTTTTTTTGTAAAAATAAGTGATACTGGAATTGGAATGGATAAAAATTCCATAAGTAAATTATTCAAAATGGAATCTGCTTTTTCTACTGATGGAACAAGAAAAGAAAGGGGAACAGGTCTTGGTTTAATATTGGTTAATGAATTTATTCAGAAAAATGATGGCAATATTTTGGTGGAAAGTGAACTTGGTAAAGGGACGACTTTTACTGTAAAATTACCACTTAATTAAATTGACTTATTTTTGTGTTTTTAACTGTTAAATTTTGCGAGCGTAACTCAGTTGGTAGAGTGCCAGCTTCCCAAGCTTGATGTCGCGGGTTCGAATCCCGTCGCTCGCTCAATAGATTTTAAACAAATTTTACAATCTCGTCATTTATCTTAACATCGTTTCAAGTGAGAGGAAATTAAACCTGGATAATGCAATAGGATTAAAATAAACAATTTTAGAAAAAGAACAATCAATATAGAAGCGAACTTGCCCCGACTTACTTGGTCTTAGCGTTTGTACCCAAAAGGTTAAGTGAACAATAGTACAAACGCTTAGAGCGAGTTAGTCGAATATGCATTAATGCTTTTCTAATGCATATTTGGGGTTAAATGTGAATTTAAAACTACCAATTTACGGGTTGTCTTTTTATGGGCATAGTCATACAGCGACATCCACCCCCACCCCGCGCTAATTCTGAACCAGGAAGAGTTATTACAAATTTATTATAATCGTTCAGTAGAACCTTCCCATCAAAAATATCGGCTGAGTTAAGAACATCATAGCCGTTTTTGTTTAGTTCTTCAATTGTTCTTTCATTTCTGCTGTATGCAATTACTTGTCCAGGCGCTAATGCAAATAAATTTGCACCACTATGCCATTGTTCGCGCTCTTGAGTCCAAATATCACCATGCCCTCCACAAATTATTGGATTTATTTCCATTCCAAGATTTCCCAGCACTTCCAAGATATCTTTTTTTTCTGTAATTGACTTAACCTTACCATTATCAACAATAATGTGGATTGTTTGATAATCATGTGTGTTTTTAATAACAGGCTCATAAATCATACATTGATTCTTATCAAGAAAAGTAAAAACCATATCAAGATGAATAAATGATTCTGGCTTAAGTGGAAGCTCTTGGATAATTATGTGTCGCATTTCACCATGCTCTTTAATTTGTTCAAGAATAAAATCAATTCCTTGCGAAGTTGTTCTGGCACCTACACCAATTAAAATAATATCTTCACGTGGTATTAAAACATCACCACCTTCAATAGTAATTTTATCATTATAAAATTTGGTTTTTTGTGGATTTACTGTTTCAGTTTTAAGTTCTGGATGAAAATTAAAAATAGTTTCCATAATTATTGATTCTCGTTCACGAACTTTACTGCTCATCCTTGCTATTAAAACTTTGTCATTAACGGTAATAGATGCATCTCGGGTAAAGAAAAAATTATGAAGTGGTTGAAGTGAATATCTTTCTTCACTAAGATATTTTGTTAAATTATCGTAAACTAATGGGAGTCCTTCAATTAATATTTTTGCAAGTTTATCCGAAGATAATTCCCACAATTGTGTTTTCAAGTCCAAGATATTTTCATTTTCGCAGATTGTCTTTATTATATTAGTTTTTGCCTCTTCATTTTGAGCAACTTCAGTTAAAAGATCCTTTACTTCATATACTTTTGTAAATTTTTCTAAAATGTTTTTGAATGAAGAATACTCCTTTACAGCAACTGATAAATTAAGGATATCACTATATAATGCTCGTTCTGCATTTTGAGGAGTCATATTCTCAACTTCACTACCAGGTGTATGTATTATTACACCTTCTATTTTCCCTATTTCTGAAGTTACATTTACTAACATAATTTTTCTTTGTACCTAATTGTTATACATTTTTTGAAAATCAAAGTAATTATTTGTTGGTTACTTTCCAAATAATATAATGTGGATTTATTAAAATAAACAGAACAATTACTTCACCAAATAGTATTTTATATTTACCCCCGCCCAATATGCATTAAAAAAGCATTAATGCATATTCGAATAACTCGGTCTAAGCGTTTATTTAATTGTTCACTTAACCTTTTGGGTACAAACGCGAAGACCGAATAAGTTGGGGCAAGTTCGCTTCTATTATGATTATTCTTTTTATAAAATTGTTTGTTTTAATCCTATGGCATTATACATGCTTAAATTATATTAATTTCTTGCAAACATTTTAAATCTTTTTATTTATCTTTGTTATTAAACAAAGTAATAGATTATTAAATTTTAAGGGTTACCAATATGAAACTCTTCAATCCAAAAGAAACTCCAGAATTAGATAAATTACGTGAAGAAAATGACGATTTGCGGAATACAATTCACCAAATTAGAATTAAACAAGACTCTACAGCTGATTTGGATAAAAACATTTTAGATATGACAGAGAAACTTTCTGAATTGGCTAAAGAAGAACAGCGAATTGAAGATTTTCTTAAAGAATCAACTAACGAAAAGGTTGCAAAATCAAAAGCGATTTTTGAATTAAACAAACAAATTGATGAACTATCCAAACAAAAAGAAGAATTAAACGATAGCATAAGTAAAAATCAGGAAATAAATAGTTCTTTGATAATCGGAAAAGAAGCAAGTGAAGCTGAAATTAGCGAATTAGAAAATACAATTTCTAACAGAAAAGACGAATTATCATTAATTGAGGCAAAATTAAATACATTAAATAATAATGCAAATCGTTTGTCAGAGGAAATATCACGAGCAGAGGATAAAATTATTGAGCTAAATAAAAAAAAAGAAAATTTGGAGCAAAGCGTAATTCAAAGCAGAAAAACAATTGAAAAAATTGAAACCTCAATTGAAGAAAAAGAAAAAACTAAGATAAAAGCTGAATATGATATAGATGCAATTTCGCAATCACTTTTAGTTTTAGGTGAAAAGAAAGATATTTTAAATAACGAACTAGAAAATTTAATCTCAAAAATTGAAAACACAAGAGCAGAACACACAAATGTATTGGAGCAATTCAAAAAGGATGAAAATATAAGAAGAAATTTGCAAACTAATATTGCTGAATTAATTGATGAACTGAATTCTAAAGAGAAGGTTTTCAAAGAATATGAACTTACTAAAAATGATTTTATTGATAGTATTTCTCAAAAAAGAAATGAACTTGACAGTATAAATTTTGAAATAAAAAATAGAAATGATAGGTTATCTGAATTGGATTCAGAGGTTGAAATTCTTCTTAAACTAAAAATGGAAACAGAAACAAGTATTGAAAACAAAAAAAACATTTCTGAAGAAATTGAACGAAAATTGATAAGAAAAAAAGAAGAAGAAAGCAGTTTTGAAGAGCAGTTAAACGAACTTAAAAATGAAATTTCTGAATATGAAGAAAAGAAATATAAAGTTGAAGAAAATATTCTAAAAATGGAAAGTAACTTTGCAGACACTACAAAAATATTTGCCGAAGAAATTAATGAAGCTAAAACAAAATTGAATTCCATTAAACAATTAATTATTGATAAAGACCGTGAGTTTAATAAAAAAGAGCAAATATTTTTGGAAAGGAATACACAGCTTGCTGAATATACTGGAATGGTAAGATTGTTAAGAAAAGAGAAAGATTCCGTTGAAAATAAATTAAAAGATTTACAAAATGAAAAAGAAAATATTAGCAATAAAATAATTGGATTAAAAGAAAAAGAAAGTGAATCGAAAATGAATATTGAAAAATATAAAACTGAGATTCAAGATTTAATGTATAAAAAAGATCATTTCAGTTATGAGATCTCTAACCTATTAGAGATTAACAGTAAAACATATACTGAATATCACGAAAAAAACGAGCTGCTAAGTAAAGAAATAATTAACAAAGAAAATATGATTAATAATCTTTCTGAAAATATAAATGATTTAGAGCATGCAGCAGTAAAGCTAAAGGATGATATTTCCAAAGCTGAGTTTGAAAAAGAAGATCATTCAACTAAAATTGCTCAATTAATATCAATGGAAAAAACATTCCAAGCAAAAGTTGAAACATATAAAAAAGAACTTGAAAGAATTGAGGAAGAAACAATCTTAGATGAAACTCCTTCTGTAATTAAAATAATTACTTCTCCACAGAAAAAGCAAAATAAAAAATTGGAGAGTAATAATTAATGCTTACCAAAAGGGAATTAAAATACTATTCCTCATTAAATAAAGTTAAGTATAGAAAGCTTGAACAAAGATTTATTGTTGAAGGCATCAAACTTGTTGATGAAGCTCTAAATAGTAATTTTATTTGTGAGCTTATACTAACATCCGAAAGTTTTGCAATAGAATATTCTGAAATTCTTATGAAATATAAACATAGCACAATTGTTCAGATAATAACGGATGCTGAATTTTTAACTATTGCCGATACTCAGTCACCGCAGGGAATTATGGCAATTATGGAAATTCCTCTTCAAAGATATATTGACGAAACAAGAGATAAAACTATTGTTGCATTAGAAAACATTTCTGACCCTGGAAATATAGGAACCATTATACGAACCTGCGATTGGTTTGGAATTAAAGAAATAATTATAAGCAGTAATTCTGTAGATATTTATAATCCTAAAGTTATTCGCTCAACAATGGGCTCGCTTTTTCACGTAAATATTTATATAACAGAAAATATTTATGGAACACTCAAAATGCTTAAAAAATCGGGTAAGACAATTATTTGTGCAGATATGGATGGTAAAAACCTTTATGATTTATGCAAAAACAAGACTTCCGTTTTAGTGTTTAGCAACGAAGCAAATGGACCAACTCAAAAACTACACGAGATTGCAGATTTAATAATTACAATTCCAAAATTTGGGAATGCCGAATCATTAAATGTAGCTACAGCTGCAGCTATAGTTATTTCCGAATTTTCAAAACCTTAAATATTTAGCTTCTTAATTTTATATAATTAGAAATATAACTGAAAGTGAAATTAAAGATAATGCCGTTGAAATAACAATTGTTGAAGATGCTAAGTTTGTATTGCTATTTAATTGTGATGAAAGTGCATAAATAGCTGTTGAGGTTGGAAGGGCAAAAAATATCATTCCTACTTTATATGATAATCCAGTTACATTAAACAATGAAAGAAATATAAAGCCAATAGCAGGAAATAATAATAACTTAAATACCGAAGCAAAAAGTGAAAGTGATAAATAATTGCTAAATTTTCCTAAAGTGAATGACCCACCAATTGAAATTAAAGCCAATGGCAGTGCAGCTGATGAAATTAAACTAAATGAATTATGTAAAAAAATTGGAAATTCTAATCCTGACAATGAAAATAGCAAACCAGAAGCACAAGCTAGTATTAGTGGGTTTTTAATTATTGAAAGAACAGTTATTTTAATTTGTGATTTAGTAGAAAAATGCTCACCTGAGAACCAAATTAAAATTGAGACTGAAAAGAAATTTACAATTGGAATTACAAAAGTTATAATGAGTCCAAGTGGAATTAACCCTTGTTCACCTAATGAATTTAATATTACAGCAATTCCAATATAAGTGTTAAAACGGTAGCAACTTTGCGAGAAAGTACCCGAGTCAAATTTTTTAACTTTATAGAAAACAATAAACAATGTGCTTAATAAAAATAGAACAATAACAGCACTTGCAGTTGCATATGCTATTGAAAGATCAGTACCATTTGAAATTGATTGCCCACCAATTTTCCAGAAAAGCATTGCTGGCCAAAGAATATAATAAACTAACTTATCAGAAACGATTAGGAATTTATCTGTTGTAAAATTAATTTTTTTAAGAATTATTCCAACTAAAATAAGAACAAAAACGGGGAAAACACTATTTATAATAATCATGAAATAATCAAATCATTATTTAAGTATTCAACTGTGTTTTAAGCATAAATTTAACTCATTCAATGTTTAGTAGAAATAAAAGAAAAATGGCACATTTAATTTGTTACATTTATGAAACCATTGCCAATTAAAACTTCCTCTTGATTATAAATTACAATTTTAAATTCACCAGCTTTCTTAAACTTATATTTAAAGTAAGTATCGTTCCACTCTGCTTTTACTTTATATTTTTTTGACTCAACAAATTCATCATATTCAAATGAGCGATGTTCTTTTCGCCAAACATCTACTAATATAATTTCGGTTCTAATTGGAGAAATATTTGTAATTTTAATATATATTTCGCCGTTATTATCACTTAAAGAAGTCTTTTTTGTTATTCCAATTGGAGTTCCGCCAACTAAAATTTTTTCGCAAAATTGAAATTTTACATTATCATAATAATTGCTTCTTTTAACAGTTTTGAATTCTTTTCTTATTTTTTGATTGAGAGAAACAACAATTGAATTTATTTGTTGTTGTGAAATATTAACAAAATAGAGTTTGTATTTTCCAATTTCCGAAAAATTATATTCATAAATAATCCTTTTTTCATTCCCATAAATATTAATCGATTTGCTATCAAAAGGTTTGAATTTACCATCAAAAAATTTATCAATGAATAAATAGACAATATTGCCTTCAATTTTGGTATTTTCAGAATCCAAAATAACATAAAGTTTTTTTCCCCACGGTTCAATTTCCCACTCATTTTTTGCATTTATAGGTTCATTGTTTTCTGTAACGGATTCTGAAATGTAGATTGTTTGAGCACTGTTAAGAGAAAGCAATAACAACAAAAAGAGTACTATCTGAAGTGTTTTAGTCATTTTTAGACCTACAATTTTATCAAAATAATTAAAAATCAGAAAATAAATTCCAATAAGAGTTCATTTATTAAAGATTGGTTAACATCAATAAATATTTATGGATTAAATATTTCCAAAATTCTTTTAATTTAAAATTACACTTGTTTGATAAATAATGCCAATTTTAAATATATTTAAATAACTAAATGACAATCATATTTTAAGGTAAAACATTTTGAAAAACACACTTTGGCTTCTCATTATAAATTTGTTTCTTTTTTCATGTAATAATAACAATACTGACTTATCCCCCAAATTGCAAAGAATTGAATTGGCTGGTGATTTAGCAAAAAAAGAATTTGAAGCTTCAAGTTTGGCATGGTACAAAAATTATTTGATAATACTACCTCAATTTCCTCACAAATGGGATAAACAATTTGATGGAGCTATCTATTTTATATCCCAAAAAGAATTGAATAATTACATAAGTGGCAAAGATAATAGTCCTATTAAAGGAGAAAAAATTCATTTTATTGCTGATGGATTAGATGAAATAGGAAAAAGGGATGGTTCAGGTTACGAAGCTATAACTTTTATAAACGATAAAGTTTTTGTTTCAATTGAATCTATTGATAAAGATTCGTCTTCTAGTTTTATAGTTAAAGGGAATTTGGATTTTGGAAATAGAAAACTTATTCTAGATAAGAATTCAAAATATGAGATCAAATCGCAGACAAATATTTATAATATGGGTGAAGAAGCAATTTTTACTCATAAAAATTTTATTTATGCACTTCATGAAGCAAATGGAATTAATATTAATAAATCACCATTTTCTACAAAATTGGATATAGAACTTAATTTTGTTTCAAAAATTGAAATGCCAAACATTGATTTTAGAATAACTGACGCAACGAGTGTTGATTCAATTGGTAAATTTTATGCATTAAATTACTACTATCCAGGTGAGTTTAAAAAATTAAAACCATCTTTGGTTAATAAAGAAACATCAATAGAACAAATTATTGAGTTCCATTTAGAAAATAACAAAATTGAATTAACAAATAAAAATCCTATTTTAATTTCAAACCAAATTGAAAAAAATGGACATAATTGGGAAGGAATTGCTCGATATAATAATGGATTTTTGCTAATTACGGATATGTTTCCTGAAACTATTTTAGCTTATTATGAATAATTAAACAATTGTTTACGTATTTTTGCTAGTCGGATAATAAAATAATAACTCTATAAAATAAAAGAGCTTACATTTTCTTGACATTCAGGATTAATAAGATTATTTTTGTACTCTTTTGTAAAATAGAATGTGCCTTATTGGAGGATTAGATTTGAAACAGGAAAAATTAACAAGATTTATAAGAACTGAAGATGCGGATAGAAAATGGTACGTTGTTGATGCTACAGATAAGGTTCTTGGAAGATTAGCTACTCAAGTTGCCAACGTAATACGTGGTAAACATAAAGCTATTTTTACACCAAATATGGATACTGGTGATTTTGTTGTTGTAATTAATGCAGATAAAGTTAAAATGACTGGAAAAAGAGAATTACAAAAAACATATTTTAGACATTCTGGCTATCCAGGTGGTGGAAAAACTACAACTTTTGCGCAGCAAATGTCTAAAAAACCAGAAGTAGTGATTGAAAAAGCTGTTAAAGGTATGTTGCCAAAAACTAGATTGGGTAGAAAATTATTTACCAAATTGAAAGTTTATGCAGGTAACGAACATCCACATATAGCTCAACAACCAGAAAAACTAAGTATATAAGTAGAGGAATTTTAATGACAGATAAAATATTTGTTGGAAGAAGAAAGAACGCAACTGCAAGAGTAATTTTAAGAAGTGGTTCAGGTAAAGTTGCAGTTAATAAAAGAGAAATTGAAGTATATTTCCCTCTTAAAACTAACAGAGATGACGTATTGCTTCCTCTTAATATTACTGAAACTTTAGGAGCATATGATGTTTTTGCTAATGTATCAGGTGGTGGTTTTTCTGGTCAATCAGAAGCTATTCGTTTAGGTATTGCAAGAGCATTAGTTGATATTAACGCAGATTTTAAACCTTTACTAAAAGCTCAAGGTTTAATGACAAGAGACCCAAGAATGGTTGAGCGTAAAAAATACGGACAACCAAAAGCAAGAAAAAAATTCCAATTCTCAAAGAGATAAAGAATTTTACTTTTTATTTAAATTATTATTTAATCATTCATACTTTTGGATTTGCCCCCTGTGTCCTACATAAAAATGGATTTGAGGCAAAGTTGAAAAAAGTAGAAGAAAAACAGGAGTATTATTATGCCAAAAGTTCAGTTAACTGAATTACTAGAAACAGGTGCACATTTTGGTCACCTTACCCGCCGTTGGAATCCTAAAATGAAACCATATATTTTTATGGAAAAAAATGGGATTCATATTATCGATCTTAAAAAAACACAAACTGCTATTGATGAAACCGCTCAAGCGCTAGAAAATATTTCAGCTCAAGGTAAATCAATTCTTTTTGTTGGAACAAAAAAACAAGCTAAATATATAATCGCAGCTGAAGCAAAAAAATGCGACTGCAATTGGGTTAGTGAAAGATGGCTTGGTGGAATGTTAACAAACTATTCTACTATCAGAAAAAGTATTAAAACGATGCAAACTATTGATAAAATGGAAACAGATGGTACATTTGAAAAGATTACCAAAAAAGAAAGATTATTTAAAACAAGAGAACGTGATAAATTAAGAAAAATACTTGATGGTATTGAATCAATGCACAAACTTCCAGGTGCTCTTTTTATTGTTGATATTAAAAAAGAATCAATAGCTGTAGCTGAAGCTAAAAGATTAAAAATTCCTGTATTTGCAATTGTTGATACAAATTGCGACCCAGATTTAATCGATTCTATTATCCCTGCAAATGATGATGCTGGAAGAGCTATTCAATTGATTGTTGGAGTTATTGCTAATTCTATTGTTAGTGGCCAAGCCAAAGCTAAAGAACTTAAAGCTGAACGTGCTGCTGAAGACGAAAGACTTAAAAAAGAAACTGAATCTGAAAATAAAGATGGTGATGATAGTAAACCAAAAGTAAGAAGAGTTAAATTTGATGCTCAAGGTAAAAAAGTATCACGAACTATTAAAAGACCTGATAGTGAAGAAGTTACAAAAACAGTCGAAATAGTTGAAGATGCTACTACACCAGATACAAAACCAGAAGTTGTTAAAGTTGAAGAAGAAAAATCGGCTGAATAGAGAAAAGAAAAAGATTAAAATATAAGGAATAATTATTATGGCTATTACAGCATCGCAAGTAAAAGAGTTGCGCGATAAAACAGGCGCTGGAATGATGGATTGTAAAAAAGCTTTAGTTGAATCAGATGGTGATTTAGAAAAAGCAATTGAAATTCTAAGAAAAAAAGGTGCTTCTGTTGCTGCAAAACGTGCAGATAGAGATGCCAAGGAAGGTTCCGTTTTAACTAAAGTACTTGATGGTGGCAAAACGGGTGTAATTCTTGAAATTAATTGTGAAACGGATTTTGTTGCTAATAGTGAGGATTTTGTTAATTTTTCTAATTTTGTGCTAGAAGTAGTTGTTACTAACAAGCCCGCTAATTTAGTTGAGTTGTTATCATCAGAATTAAATGGTAAAAAAGTTGAAACTGAATTAACAAATATTATTGGTAAAATTGGAGAAAAAATAGAAATATCAAGATTTAAGTTAAACACAATTGAAAATGCAACTTATGTTGATTATATACATGCAGGTGCAAAACTTGGTGTTTTACTTCAAGTTGAGAATACAAATAGTGTTAGTTCAGATAAAGTTGTAGCAACTTTTAAAGATATTGCTATGCAAGCAGCAGCTATGAAACCTCTTTATCTTGTTAGAGAAGAAGTACCAACTTCTGTAATTGAAAAAGAAAAAGAGATTTATAAAGAGGTACTTCGCAAAGAAGGAAAACCAGAGCAAATGTTAGATAAAATTGCTGAAGGTAAAATTAATAAATTCTTCCAAGAAGTTTGTTTAACAGAACAAATTTATGTTAAGGACAATTCTAAATCTGTACGAGATGTAATTGCTGGTTTTAATAAGGAAAACTCATCCAATGTAAATCTGACAGCATTTTACCGCTATCATGTGGTTGATGAAAATAAATAGAATTTCACAAAGGTCTTAATTTTAATTAAGACCTTTTTTTTTATTATATTTGGAACATTATGATGACAGAATTAAAATACAAAAGAGTTTTATTAAAACTTAGTGGCGAATCGTTAATGGGCGAAAAGGGTCAAGGTATTGATCCTAAAATGTTAGAGTATTTTGCTAATGAGGTTAAAAAGATTCAAAATATTGGTGTTGAAGTTTGTATAGTGATTGGTGGAGGAAATATTTACCGTGGATTAAATGCTATTGAGCAAGGAATTGATAGAGTAGCCGGTGATCAAATGGGAATGCTCGCTACCGTTATTAACTCAATTGCTTTACAAAATGCATTTGAAATTCGTGGTATGTACACTCGTCTTATGACAGCAATACACATGCAAGAAATTGCTGAACCATATATTAGACGCAGAGCAATGCGGCATCTTGAAAAAGGTAGAATAGTTATATTTGGTGCTGGAACTGGACACCCTTATTTTAGCACCGATACAGCAGCAGCGCTTAGAGCAGTTGAAATTGAAGCTGATGCAGTATTTAAAGGTACACGAGTTGATGGAATTTTTGATTGTGACCCAGAAAAAAACTTGGATGCAAAAAAATATGACTCTATCACGTATAAAGATGTTATGACAAAAGGTTTACGAGTTATGGATATGACAGCAATTTCACTCTGTCAAGAAAACAATTTACCAATTGTAGTTTTTAATATGAACAAAGAAAATAATCTATTAGATTTAGTAACTGGCGGCAAAGTCGGGACAAAAGTAATACATTAAAATATTTAAATATATTATGAGGTCACATAATGGATGAAATAATCAAAGAAGCTAAACACAAAATGGATAAATCTATTGAAGCTTTTAGACAAGAAATTTCAAAAGTTAGAACTGGTAAAGCTACCACAGCACTTTTAGATGGAATTAAAGTTGATTACTATGGAACTGCTACTCCACTTAATCAGGTTGGAAATGTTTCTGTTCTAGATGCCCATACACTATCCATAACTCCTTGGGATAAAAATATGGTATCATTAATTCAAAAAGCAATTTTAATAGCCGATTTGGGCTATAATCCATTAAATGATGGTACAAATATTAAAATTCCTATTCCCCAATTAACCGAAGAAAGAAGAAAAGATTTAGGTAAATTAGCTAAAAAATTTGGTGAAGATGCTAAGATAGCTATTAGAAATATTCGTCATAAAGCTATTGATGAGCTAAAAAAGTTGGAAAAAAACAAAGAACTTTCGGAAGATTTAAGAAGAGATGGCGAAGTGGATGTTCAAAAAGTTACTGACAATCACGTAGAAACTATTGATGAAATTGTTGCCCATAAAGAAAAAGAAATTATGGAAATATAAGCTGAATATCGTTAGAAGCCGACTTTCAGTCGGCTTTAATATTTTAAACAAATTTGTTTTACTTC
>PCUD01000098.1:0-2096 GCA_002786785.1 Ignavibacteriales bacterium CG18_big_fil_WC_8_21_14_2_50_31_20
GCTGCTTTGCTCCTATTATTTTTTGTACATGCAAAGATAATAGAAGCAAAAAGGGCAAGGAGTAATAACAAACCAACAGCGCCTAATTCACTCCACAATTGTAGAAATTCATTGTGAGCATGTTTTACATTGTCGGCAAGTATTTTTTCATAATCGCTTCCTAAACCTTTCTTAAAATAATCAGCCTGATAATTATTATAAATTTTACTAAAGCTATCATACCCATGTCCGAATATCGGCGCGTCTTTAATTATTGTAGAAGTAACTTTCCAAATTAATAAGCGACCATTTGCCGAATCCTTTCTGACTTCATAAATCTTAGAGAAAAGTAGAGGGATCAAGATGACAGCAAAGAGGAGGATGATTATTGCTTTCCATCTCCGAGTAAAAACAGATTTTACTTTTTCAACTAAGCGGCGATTAAAAAAACAAACAAATATGAGGCTGACAAAAACTGAAATCCATGAAGTTCTGATATATAACGCCGGTAAAACGAGCATTAAAAGTAAAAAAGTTATTAAAGCATAATTTGTAATCGATGATAATATTTTTCCGTTTTTCTTTGGCAAATAATACAACCCGAAAGCAAACGGTATTATTGGAGTTAAAAAACCGCTCAAATGATCATGATTCCAATATGAACCAGCTGCATTAAAAGCAAAACTACTTAATGTGGTTATGCCGTATAAATTTAATAATCCAAAAAAAGATTCAACAAAACCAATACCTAAAAATGAGAGGAGGATTAATTTATATTTTATCTCCGTTTCATTTGCTGTAAATGTAAAAATTATTTTTAAGGTTAAATAAAGAAAGAAGAAAAGAGAACTTACTTGAATACTCTGATTTTGGATCGAATCATTTGGAGTAAATAGAAAACGCAAGAAAGAATAAATGAAAAAAGAAAAGAAAAGTAAATCAATCGTATTGATGCTAAAATTTATTTTTTTTACCAGAACAAAAACCGCAGACACCCCAATTATTAAGAATGATAAACAGAAAAAGTAATAGTTTTTTAATATGTTATTTTCAACAGTAAATTCATCATAAGGGAAAAATACTGTTAGGAATAGTAATAATACCAAAAATATTAATGGAGGTACAAAATATTTATCAATTTTTATCATCTTACCATAAAACTGATTGAATTATTTTAAATCTGAACTTTGTTAAATAGTTTCTTCTTTATTATCTGCGATCCATCACTTACTGCGATTACTAAAGCGATGATAAAGAGTCCTGAATTTCTTATTATCATCACCGGGCCAAACTCACTTTTCACCAGATTTCCGAAGCAGCCGCAATCGTTATTTAACCCAATTATAGTACCATAAACACTAAAAGCAAAGAAACAAAAAAAGAGTATGGTTACGGCAAAGAGGGTTTTCTTTGTCAGTATATTAAAAACCAGCATTAGTCCAAAACCTATTTCAATTATCGGTAAAATTGTTGCTGCCAGGATCAGCAGACTTTCATTCACTTTAAATACCGCCTTCATCGTTTCCAACATCGGCATCGGATTAACAATTTTACTAATGCCTGAGAATAGAAGGACAATTACTATAAAGTAATAAAAGCTCCTCCATATCAATTCAAAATTATTCGCGGTATTTTTTACTTTGTTTATAATTGTTATCATAGAAGCAAATATTGCCAATACAACTTTTATTTTAAATGCAAAATAAGTTAAAAAGGAAGTCCATGCATGAGTAGTTACTACCCATTTTTCTAGGTAGTTGGTACCTATTTTTGAATAGGTACTACCTACCTATATGCTATTTTGCTTTGTTTTAACGGTTATTAAATAATTCTTTATTGACTCATGGTCCGAAAAGCCGAGTTTTTCTTTAATTACGAGACGATGATTTGACACGGTTTTACATGAGATAAATAACTTTTCTGCAATGTCCTGACTTTTTAAGCCTTCACCAATTAATAAGACAATCTCAATTTCCCGCTTTGTTAAATTAGCCAACAATCCAGGCGCTAATTCCCTTCTTAAATCTATTTCAGTATTTTCATGGTTTTCATCACCCTCAATCTCCTCTTCTTTTTTATTAAAAGAGAATTTTATCTTTCTCTCCGATCCAAAGAAA
>PCUD01000098.1:2107-5324 GCA_002786785.1 Ignavibacteriales bacterium CG18_big_fil_WC_8_21_14_2_50_31_20
CTTCGGGGGAAGCGTTGGGATAAGTTGTTTGAACTATTAAATGTGGTATGTTAATATTCGGAAGAAGATCAATGCCAATATTGAAAAAAGAAAAAATGCCCAGTAATGTAATGGCAATAAAAATAACAGTAACTGTTATCGGGCGGCGGATACTGGTTGAACTTATTGACAAAGAGATTGCAATTCTTTATTTAAGGGAATATTTTATATGTAATCAAATTAAGAATTTACGTTCTGAAAACAAACTCTGTTATGAAGTTTTTGTATCTCAAACAGTTAATCATTTTTATTAAAAATGGTTTCTAATTCTTTTTCAACTTCATCACCAAGGATATAACTACTTTTTATAATCTTTCCCTTAATCGTAAAAGCCAACGGTTTTTTCACTTGTACTCCATTAGACACTTTCTTAAGAAAAATGGAATCTTTATCATATTCACATATATCTTGAATTTTATAATACTTTATTAGTCCTTGTAATGCCGGGTTAGATGAATTCTCAATTATAAATACCATTTCATTTTTTTTCTTCTGTGAAGTGAATTTGATCAGTCTTTCTGCACAAGTAAAACATATTTTTGATGGTATGTAAAAAAGAATAAATGCATTAGTCTTTTCTGAAATTTTAGATTCGGGAATAAGCGTCAGTTCCGACAAAGATTTCCCTTCGATTCTTATCCGAATACTATCCAACAATTCTCTAGCTTCTTTGTTTTCCTTTTTAAGCACAATTTTTGAGACATAAGTACTTTTTACGTTTATAAGTTGAAATACAAGTATTGCAAATAAAAAGATTACAATTACCCAGATATAATTATAAATACTTTTGGTGTTTTCTTTATTCATAAGAGAAAATTTTTACTTTTAAGTCATCCGATATTACATAAATCTTATCCTTGGTCATTTCCATGTCATAGATTTTTCCTACACCATAGAGTTGTATTGAATGCTTATATGTTCCACTATTTTTGTCATAGACATCTATCACTTTGTATTTTTTATTAGACGCTTTTTGATTTAGAATAAGTATATCATTACCAACAACATAAGCGGATCTATTTATCTTATATTCATCAAGGCTTCTATATGGTATATTAAAAAAACCCGAACCAAATTCCATATTAAGAACCGGATGTAATATTTTATCAATCGTAGTTACCACTTTTTCCAGTTTATTGTCTTTGTAATAGAATAACATATTAAAACATTGCGGAATATGCACAAACCTTGTTTGTGATAGTTTAACAATATCCCCCATGAAGATATGCCCTAAATATTTAAAATCTTTTGTTTTAGAGCGATAGTCTAGAATAGATTTGAACTCAGCAATTTTTTCACCATTGATATTATATTTTTCTAAAATATCAAAAGAATTTGTTGAGTATTTTAATACAATAATATTATTTGTATCCAAAGGACAGAACTCAGTTGGGGAAATTGCACCATTGAATGTTAATTGTTTAACTTTATTTGAAAATGCGGTAAGGATTTCAAGGTCACCATCATATACATAAATTATTTTTTGATCATCAAGATAGAATCGAATTGGCTGTTTAAATTCACCAGGTCCTTTACCATCGCGTCCGTATTTTTTTTCAAATATCCCCTTGCTGGAAAACTTCTTAACACATTTATCGTTTATGTCTAAAACATAAAAATACCCATCATTATCAACTTTAATTGATACCGGGTAATAAAAAAGTGTGTCATTTACACCTCCTATTTCCATGATTTTTTTTGCTTTTTTAATAATGAATTTTCTTTCCATCCCTACTTGATTTAAAGAAGGCTGTTCGGCAAAATAAATATTTCTTTCTGTTTTATTTAGATTAAGACTAAAATAAAAATCAGGTTTTGGTGTCTCACTATCTTTTTTATTCACAAACCACAGTAAACCAACCATTGCTAAAACAATAATAGTTATTGCAATCCACAATCTGTTTTTCATTTATTTAGTTCCATTCGCTTCGATTTTATTTAGGTAATATTTTCAAATAGTGCCGTAAAGAAATAATTATTAGACTTCATTTGTTATTCATCAACCACATTAAACGAAATTATATTTGTTTTAAAATATTCTTTTTAGGCTTCAATTCTTACAAACTAATACACTTTACGCAAATTAGACTTGTGAAACCAACAGTTAAAGTCACCAAATATAATAACTAATTTGCTGGTCTTTAATTCCAAATGCGCAAAGTGTATTAAATACTGATGATCTTTTACTATATCTCTACGTCATTAATACTTCGGGTTGCCAACATTTCACTTGTTGCCAACCACCACCAGGAAACTGAATATAGTAAGAATCACAGTATATAGGTCCTCCATGGCAATCTAGAGATTCACAAATGGTCATAGAAGCATACGCGCTAGGAACAGAAACAGATATTTTCATTCCGAGAATATCTATATCTCCGTTGCTTTTATCTGAAAATGCTACTTTAACATTAAAGAGCATCAGAAAAACAAACAGAGAAATCGAACTGATCTTAGTAATAACGCCTTTTTTTGGCAAAGACATAATTACCTCCTTTTTTTGTTAGTGATTGATTTATTTATAACCCCACTTTTTGTGAACTTGGCTATTTCATCTCTCATTTCTAAAACAGCGGTTGAGTTTACTTTAGCTTTATCATTAAGAATTTGATCAGCCCACAGTTTTGCTTTTTCAAGTTCTAAAGTTTTTATAAAAAGTTTTGTTACTAAATATTTGGGATAAAATTTATGGGGGATCATAAAACTTGCCTGCAAATAACATGTTTCTGCTTTTTTATAATTATTAATTCCCTCATAGTTCAGCCCAAGCGATAAATAAAGATTTGGGTCAGAGAATTTTTTCTTTGCTTCTTCAAGAAAAAGAATTGCCTCAAGGTGTTTTTCTTGCCGGGTAAGTAAACCACCGTAAGTAAATAAAAACAATCCGTTTTGTTTTAGTGAGGGATAAATGTCTTTATAGATTTTCTCCGATGTATCAAGTTCATTTAATTGCGCTAAAAAATTGGCTTCTTCCCATTTTTGAAACGCATTATAAGTTCTGTTATAACTTATCGCAATAAACATAACAGTAATCAATATCACTATTTGAACAAACTTAAGAATAGTATTTGGCAGGTTCAACCGGAAACCGGGCATACTATCGCTTGTAGCGCTTACTAATGCTAATAAAAAGATGAAATTCATTTTAGTTGCCAGTATATGCAAAGGGAAAGAAAAC
>PCUD01000181.1:0-1030 GCA_002786785.1 Ignavibacteriales bacterium CG18_big_fil_WC_8_21_14_2_50_31_20
GTGTTTTTAGACAAATTTTAAAACCAACTTACGATGAAAGTGTTGTTGCTCAAATTAATGATGTAACAGCAAAAAAAGGAAAAGGAGATTTAGAAACACTTCTATTTAGTGGAAACACTTGGGAAGTTGAATAATTTTTTTTCTTTGTTAATTTGAGGCGAAGATTTTTCTTCGCCTTTCTTATTTTAAAATAAACACAAATTGCTATATGAAAAATATTTTTGAAAATATAATTAGCAAAATTAAAACTAATAATAATTTTGTAATTACTACTCACGTTAATCCAGATGGCGATGCTATTGGATCTGAACTTGCCCTTGCAAGATATTTAACCTCAATTCACAAAAAAGTAAAAATAATAAACTGTAGCGCAACGCCAGATTATTTGAAATTTATGTTAAATTCAAAAGATGAAGTTGTTGAATTTAATAAGGAATATCATACTGGTTTTATTCAAAATGCAGATATAATATTTACATTAGATTTTAATCATTTGAACCGAACAGAAGCTTTGGAAGAATTTATTATAATAAGTGAAGCAACAATTATTTGTATTGATCACCACGAGTATCCAGAAAATTTTGAGAATATTAGCTTAATTGATACCAAAAGTTCATCAACTGGTGAAATAATTTATCGGTTATTAAAACAAGCTAAACTGGAAATAACTTATGATTTTGCTGTTCCGCTATATGTGGCAATTATGACAGATACCGGCTCTTTTAAATATGAACGAACTACATCGGAATTACACCGTATTATTGCTGAATTTCTTGATGCTGGTGTTATTCCAAAAATAATTCATCAAAATATTTTTGACCAAGGAAGCGCAAATAGAATTCAACTTCTTGGACGTGCATTCAATTCTCTTGTTATAGATGCAAATGGTAAACTGGCTTATATGAAAATAAGTTCTAAAGATTTAATTGAAACTAATTCAAATGAAGAAGATGTAGAAGGTTTTGTAAATTATACACTTTCAATAAAAGGTGTTGAGGTAGGTATTTTCTTTTTTGAATTGGAAAGTGGA
>PCUD01000181.1:1062-12660 GCA_002786785.1 Ignavibacteriales bacterium CG18_big_fil_WC_8_21_14_2_50_31_20
TTAACGGTGGTGGCCACTTTTTTGCCTCAGGAGCAAGAATAGAAAACGAAATTATGGATGAAACTATTCCAAAAGTAATTGATTTTGCAAAAGAATATTTGCAAAAATATTTTAATTAAGGAGAAACAATGCTATTTGATTTAAAACTTACAGCCAGAAAATCAAATTTTGTTGCAAAAAGTAACTCATTGCTAATTAGATTTTTTGGTGATAAATCGAGTTTAAAAGAGGATTATTCTAAATTCTTAGAAGAATATAATTTAACTACAAATAATGGATTAATAAAAAGCTTTTTAACAAAAGATAAAGAAGAAATTATGTTTACAAGCACCACTTCTAAACCTGATTTATTTATTCTAAAAAAAGTTTTTGTTGATACTAAATTTGATGTTGATATTTTTCGCGATTTCCTATCCAAAACTATCATTGGATTAAAAGATGCTGAAATTGACAATGTTGAAATTCTAATTCCTAATTATTTGTTATTTAAAGATTATTTTAATGATGAAAATTACTTCTACCAAACATTTATTGAAGGAATTTTTCTGGGAAATTATACTTTTAATAAATACAAAACAGATAAAAAGCCATTAAAAAAATTAGAAGTAAATTTTTCTACTGGAGATAATTTCTCAATTAAAACAATAATTACAAATACTAATAATTTACTAAATGGAGTTTATTTAGCCAGGGATTTATCGAACGAGCCAGCAATCACTTTAACTCCCGCCGAAATGGTAAAAGCAACCAAAAATACTTTGGGTAAAGTTGGCGTTTCTGTAACTGCTTTTAACAAAGCAGAAATGAAAATAAGGAAAATGAATGCAATTCTTGCCGTGGCAGAAGGAAGTACTAATCCCCCATTCCTAATCAAAATGCATTATAAACCCAAAGTTAAATCCACACAAAAGATTGCACTGGTTGGCAAAGGGGTCACATATGATTCTGGTGGATACTCCATAAAACCAACAGATGGAATGATTGAAATGAATGGCGATATGTCTGGAGCGGCAACAGTTATTGGAACTATTTATGCAGCAGCGTTAAATAAATTGCCAATTGAAATTATAGGAATTGTGCCAGCAGTTGAAAATATGATTTCGGGTGGTGCATACAAGCCAGGCGATATAATATCTACAGCAAGTGGTAAAACCATTGAAGTAAAAAATACAGACGCTGAAGGGCGCCTTGTTCTTGCAGATGCGTTGGAGTTTGCTTGCAAACAAAAGCCAGATGAAATAATTGATTTTGCTACATTAACAGGTGCAATTGTTGTTGCTCTTGGTGAATTTACCTCAGGTTTATTTACTAAAAATGATAAAATTGCAGACAAATTAAATATTTCTGGAAATAAAACTTTTGAACGCCTTTGGAGAATGCCATTTTGGGACGATTTTAAAAAGGAATTGGATAGCAATACTGCTGATATTAGTAATCTTGGATCTCGCTGGGGTGGAGCAATAACTGCGGCTAAATTCCTTGAACAATTTGTGGATAAAAATATTCCTTATGCACATGTTGACTTAGCTGGTCCTGCACTTAAACATAAATTTAGAAGCTATACAGAAAAATTTAATACTGGATATGGTGTTAGATTAATGTTTGATTATTTGAAGAATAAGTAATTGGAATAAAAACCTCCAAGTTTTTTGCAATTATGAAAACCTGGAGGTTTTATTATAACTTTTAGCTACAACCTGTTGTAGAACCACAAGTATTACATTTTAAGCATGTTCCATTTCTAACCATTGTCATACTTCCACATTCTGGACAAATGTCACCAGTATAACCTTGTTGTTTAGCTTTTAAGCGATCTCTGGCATCAACGCTTAACTTGCTTTGAACAGCCACTTTCTTTCTTTCGTTAAACATATTTGTTTTAATATTATCTTCTCTATCAAGAATAATTGTACGTTCGCTTATAATTTCTTCACTTTCAAAATCTGGTTCAATTATTGGTAGATGATCACTGCTAATTTTACCAGCAATTTCTTCATCAATATGAGCCAAATCATTTCTATCTAAATATGAAACAGCTAATTCTCTAAAGATATAATCAATAACAGATGTTGACATTTTAATCCGTTTATGACCAGAAACTGGTCCAGAAGGTTCAAAGCGAGTAAAAATAAATGCATCAACAAACTCTTCAAGAGGCACACCATGTTGAAGCCCCAGTGAAATAGCTATAGCAAAGTTATTAAGCAGACTTCTATAAGCAGCACCTTCTTTTGCCATATCAATAAAAATTTCACCAAGTTCACCATTATCATAATCACCTGTTCTTAGGTATACGGTTTGTCCGTTTATTTTAACTTTTTGTGTGTAGCCATTTCTTCTATCTGGAAGTTTCCTTCGTTTGGCAATATATCTGTGAATAATTTTTTCAGCAACTTTCACAATATCGTTTTCTTCTTTGTATTCAATCATTTCTTCAATAATTTCATCATCAGAAATTGTATTTAATGGTTGAGATAATTTAGAACCATCACGATAAATAGCATTTGCTTTAATACCAAGTTTCCACGATTTAATGTAAGCGTCTTTAATATCTTCAATTGAAGCTTCATAAGGGAAATTTACTGTCTTGGAAATAGCACCAGAAAGAAATGGTTGAGCTGCAGCCATAATATTCATGTGAGCATCTGCTGCAATAAAACGAGTACCTTTTTTACCACATTTGTTAGCACAATCAAAAATTGGATAATGCTCATGCTTAAGATAAGGAGCACCTTCAACGGTCATTGTTCCACAAACAAAATCATTTGCAATAGCAATTTCAGTTCTTGAATAGCCTAAATATTCTAACAAATCGAAGTTATAATTATTAAGTTCTTTTTCCGTTAGTCCTAATTTCCCTTTTATAAAATCATCCCCTAATGAATAACGGTTGAAAGCAAAACTAAGTTCAAATACTGAAGGAAGCATACTTTCAATTCTTTCAAGAATATCATCAGTAAATCCACGAACTTTTAATGATTCTGGATTAATATGAGGACAACCTTTAATAGTTCCGGAACCTTTTGCATACTTAACAATTTCTGTAATTTGTTCACTATTATATCCAATTTTACTTAGTGCTGGAGGAATTGATTGGTTAATAATTTTGAAATATCCCCCACCAGCAAGTTTTTTGAATTTAACCAATGCAAAATCTGGCTCAATTCCAGTTGTGTCGCAATCCATTACAAGTCCAATAGTTCCTGTTGGTGCAAGAACACTAACTTGAGCATTTCTAAATCCAAATTGGCTACCTAACTCCACAGCTTTATCAGCATCTTCTCTGGCTGCTTTTAACAAATCAGAAGGACAGTACTTTGGGTTAATTCCTTTTGGATAAATTGTTAATCCTTCATATTCCTCAAGAGGCACATTGTAAGCGGCGCGCTTATGATTTTTAATAACACGAATCATTTTATCTTTATTTTCTTCGTGCCTTGCAAAGGTACCGAACTCTTTTGCCATTGAAGCTGAAGTTGCATAAGCAGTTAAATGCATAATTGCAGTAATTGCTCCTGTAATTGCTGCAGCTTCTTTACTATCATAAGGAATTCCTTGACGCATAAGCAGTGAGCCAAGATTTGCATATCCTAGTCCTAATGTTCTAAAATCGTAACTATTTTGAGCAACTTCTTTACTTGGATATTGTGCCATCATTACACTAATTTCAAGAACCATTGTCCATAATTCTGAGGCGTGACGAAAATTATCAATTAAAAATTGTTGCTTTGAATCATCGAAAAATTTAACCAAATTTAGAGAAGCTAAATTACATGCGGTATCATCTAAAAACATGTACTCGCTGCAAGGATTTGAAGCTTTAATTTCACCACTATTTGAGCATGTGTGCCATTCGTTAATTGTAGTATGATATTGCAAACCTGGATCTGCGGAAGACCAAGCAGCAAAACCGATATCATCCCATAAATTATTTGCACGAACTGTTTTAAATGCTTTTGGCTTTCTATTTTCAGCTTTAGCTTTTCGCTTTTCACCACGAGCAAGTAAGCTCCAATCGCTATCTGTAATTACAGCATTCATAAATTCATTTGTTACACGAACAGAGTTGTTCGAATTTTGCCCAGAAACTGTTGCATAAGCTTCAGAAGTCCAATCTGTATCATAAGTTGGGAATTCAATAGATTTGAATCCAGCTTTAGCTAATTGAATTGCTCTTTCAATTGAATTTTCAGAAATTCTAACTTTTCTTGCTTCAATTATGGCACTTCTTAAATGTTTGTTTGATTTTTTGCTAAATCTATCATTTTCTGGATGTTCCATAAAACAAGCAGCAATAATATTGTTCAAATGAATATTATTTAAATGCGAACCAGTGACAATTGATGCGACTTTTTGCTCTTCAACAACTTTCCAATTTATGAATTCTTCAATATCTGGATGATCAATATCAAGTGTAACCATTTTTGCAGCACGACGAGTTGTTCCACCAGATTTTATTGCACCAGCGGCTTTATCCCCAATTTTTAAGAAAGACATTAAACCAGATGATTTTCCGCCTCCACTTAATGGTTCATCATATCCCCTTATTTCAGAAAAGTTTGTTCCAGTACCTGAACCATATTTGAATAGACGTGCCTCACGTGTCCATAAATCCATTATTCCACCTTCGTTTACTAAATCATCCTTCACCGATTGAATGAAGCATGCATGGGGCTGTGGATGCGTATATGCGTCTGTTGATTGAGTTAATTTTCCTGTCTTGAAATCAACAAAATAGTGTCCTTGAGCTGGTCCATTAATTCCATAAGCCCAATTCAAACCCGTGTTAAACCATTGAGGGCTGTTTGGAGCTGCCATTTGGTTTGCTAACATAAATAAATGTTCATCATAAAATGCCTTTGCATCTTCTTCTGAATCAAAATAATTTGCCTTCCATCCCCAATACGTCCAAGTTCCAGCAAGTCTATGGAAAACTTGACGTGAGTCAGTTTCCGCAGAAAAACGCTCCTTCTCTGGTAATGCTTCAAGCCTTTCTGTATCTGGCAAAGAAGGTTGAAGCCATTTAGGAACCCCTTTTTCATTATTTTTAACCGTTAATCTAGGAACACCAGCTTTTCTAAAATACTTTTGAGCAATAATATCTGTTGCCACTTGCGACCAACTTTTGGGAACATCAACATCTTCCATTTTAAAAACTACTGACCCATCAGGATTTTTAATTTCAGATGTTCTTTTAACAAATTCAATTGTATTAAAGGGACTAACATCAGGAGTGGTAAAACGTCTATTTATCTTCATTCATTACTCCTTATTTAAAGATATATTTTATAATAATTCCTTTAACTTATTGTTATTCAATTAGTTACAAGGATTTGTGTGATTGTGAATTTACTAATTAATTGAGAGTCAAAATAATAATATTTTTTTTAGGATGCAAAATTTAAAGCAATTTATTTATTTTTGAATTGTAAAATACACTAACATGTCTATCATTTTTCTTTGATATCAAATCAAAATCACATAATTTACTATGAAAAAAAAAATAAGTATTTTTAAAAATTATTTTAATTAATTAAGGTTATTATGAAATACAATCGTAGTGCAGGAATTTTATTACATCCAACTTCTTTGCCTGGCAAATATGGTATTGGTGAATTAGGAAGCGAAGCAATAAATTTTATCAATTTTTTAAGAAAAAGTGGACAAAAGCTTTGGCAAATTTTTCCATTAGGTCCAACTGGTTATGGAGATTCACCATATCAAAGTTTTTCTACATTTGCTGGTAATCCATTCTTAATTAGTTTTGAAAAACTTTTGGAAGAAGGGTTACTTTCAAAAACAGAATTAGATAGTATGCCAACTTCTGATCCCCATAAAATTGATTTTGGATCAATTTATCAAAATAAGTTAAAAGTTTTACGTGTTGCTTATGAAAACATGAAGAAGATGGGTAAATCTATTAATAGTGAATGTGCCGATTTTTGTGAAAAAAACAAAGATTGGTTAGAAGATTATTCCTTATTTATGTCCGTAAAAAATTATCATAATGGAATAGTTTGGAAAGATTGGGAAAGGGAAATTGCGTTTAGAGAAAATGGTGCTATAGAAAAATGGAAAGAAAAATTATCTGACGAAATTGGATTTCATAAATTTATGCAATTCAAATTTGCTACCCAATGGAGTATTGTAAAAGAATATGCAAACGAAAAAGGAATACAAATTATTGGTGATTTGCCAATTTTTGTTGCCTACGATAGCTCTGACGTTTGGGCAAATACTTCTCTTTTTACTGTCGATGCTGAAGGCAATCAAGAAACTGTGGCTGGAGTTCCACCTGATTATTTTAGCAAAACTGGACAACTTTGGGGAAATCCATTATATAAATGGAATATAATGGAAAAAGACAATTTTTTGTGGTGGCAAAAAAGATTGCAAAAAATGTACGAATTAGTTGATATTGTTAGAATTGACCATTTTAGAGGACTTGAAGCATACTGGGAGATACCTGGTGATGCTGAAACTGCTATTGATGGAAAATGGGTTAAAGCACCTGGTAAAAAATTATTTGAAGTCTTAAAAAATGTTTTTGGAGATGTTAAAATTCTTGCAGAAGATTTAGGAGTTATTACTCCTGAAGTTGAAGAATTACGCGATTCTTTTAATTTACCAGGAATGAAAATTCTCCAATTTGCTTTTGGTGAAACTGGTGATAAAAAATTTCTGCCTCACAACCATGTTCATAATTGCTGTGTTTATACTGGCTCACATGATAACGATACAACCAAAGGCTTTTTTGATAATGAACTTAAAACAGATTCTGGCATTTATGAATGGACTCAAAAATATCTAAATTATTATGACGATGATATTTGTTCTGCACTAATCTTAGAAGCTTATAAATCGGTTGCTGACATTGTTATTATTCCAATGCAAGATATACTTAACTTAGGAAATGAAGCTCGGATGAATTTTCCAAGCAGACTTGGAGGTAATTGGATGTGGCGTTTTAGTTGGGATCAAGTTCCATTTAAATTAAGTGACCATTATAAAAATATGGCTGAACTATATGAAAGATAGCCTTTGATTTTAGATATATTTAATCACAAAAGAGAAGTTATGCTCAATTTTATTAAAAATTTTTTAACAAATAACACAAATACTGATAATATTGATTTGGTATATAGTACTGATGAAAAATTGCAATTAGCAACGTGTGCCCTTTTTCTTGAGGTTGCAAACTCGGATGATGATTTTTCCAAAATGGAAAAACAATTTATAATTAAAACTATGAAGAAGCAGTTTCAACTTGATGATAATTTGGTTGAAGAATTAATTGAAGGGTCAAAAGTTCAGACTGAAAAAAGTGTTAGTTTGTATGAATTCACAAAAATTATTAATAATTCATTTAACAAACAGAAAAAAATTGCAATTGTAAAAAACCTATGGCAATTGGTGTTTGCTGATGGAGTTATGAATAAGTACGAAGAATATTTTGTTCGTAAAATAAGCAACAATTTACATTTAGAACATTCCGAAATTATAGCTGCAAAATTGGAAGCTAAAAAGGAAGCAAAAGAATAAACTTATTCTTTGCTTCCACTATTTTTAGTTTTTGAATAATTTTTTTTGTATCCATTTTTATTATTAAAACTTTTCTTTTGTGGATATTTTTTTGCTAAATCACCAGAGTTTTTATCTTCAATTTTCTTTTCACGCAAAACTGGTGGAAGTTCCTCTAATAAATTATCATCAGGATAAATTAACTCTAACTTATTTTTCAAATATTCTTCTATGTTTGGAATATTAAAAGAATCGTCGTCACACGCAAAACTAATTGAAATACCAGCAAGTCCAGCACGTCCAGTTCTCCCAATTCTGTGAACATAATCTTCTGGGTCAACTGGCAAATTATAATTTATAACATGACTAACATTATCTATGTGAATACCTCTGCCAGCAACATCAGTTGCAACCAAAACTCTAAATTTGCCTTCTTTAAAACCTGTAAGCCTGTTCATTCTTTTTCGTTGATCAATATCACCACTAAGCAATGTTGAGGAAATTTCATATTGTTCCAGCCTATCAAACAAATCTTTGGCTGTATCTTTTCTATTACAAAAAATCAGAACTCTTGATGATGCATCTTGTTTTAAAATGTTGAACAAAAGTTTAAATTTTTCAGACGCTTCCACAATATAATTTATTTGTGTAACTGTATCAGCAGCTATTGTATCAGGTTCTATTTCAACTGTTACAGCTTCGTTAGTCCAGTTATTAGCAAAACGCTTAATAGCATCAGGAAATGTAGCACTAAAAAAAAGTGTTTGCCTTTTCTCTTTAAGTGGAATTGCCCTTTCGATTTTTTTAACATCAAGAATAAATCCCATATCAAGCATTCTATCTGCTTCATCCAATACAAATAATTCAACATTATTTAAATGAACTATTTTTTGTTGCATAAAGTCAATTAAACGTCCAGGTGTTGCTACCATTATGTCAATGTAGGTGCCCTTAATTGAAAACTGTTGCTTTTTATAATCCATTCCACCAAAAACAGAAACAATTTTAATTGGTTGATATTTAATTAAATCTAATGCATCTTTTTCAATTTGTTGAACTAATTCGCGAGTTGGAGCTAAAATTAAGACACGAGGGCTTGCTTTGGAACGCTTTTGTTGTGCATCTCTTTTAACTAATTTAGAAATTGCAGTAATTAAAAAAGCAGCTGTTTTACCAGTTCCAGTTTGAGCACGTCCAATTGCATCTCTGCCAATTAATGTGCTTTTTAAAATACCAGCTTGAATTGGAGTGCAATACTTAAAACCCAAATCAGCAATTGCATGCAAAATACCATTTGATAATTTAAAATCGTAGAACCTAACTCTACCTGTTTCTTCCTCAACATGAAAATCTTTTGGAGACCATTTTTTTTCAACATCAACTTTTGTTTCAGTCTCACTTTTTTTAGAAACTGGTTTATTTGCTGGTTTTTTCTTTTTGGGTGTAGTTGCTACAACTTTTTTCCTTTCATTTTTTTCTTTGGAATTAATCATTGGAGGAGCTTTTGTAACAATTTTTTTTCTAAATAAACTCAATATTTTTTTTAACATTAAAATCTCTATAATTTACGATAAATTCATTTTGTTGGTATTTTTTTAAAAGGATTAATCTACATCTGTTTTAATAAACATGTGGTTAGTTAACTTTATGGGAATTGGATTCTTCACATTCATTTTTAAATAAATAACATCACAAAGTTACTTATAATGTGTTGGATAAACAATTTATAAAAAAACCCCTTTAGAAATAATTCTAAAGGGGTAATTAATTTAATAATCATTTTATTTTTATTTCATAAGAATCATTTTTTTAACCATACTAAATTCTTTTGAATCAGCAACTGATTCTGCATTAATTCTATAAATATAGACACCAGAAGCAAGATTGCTTGCATCCCAGTTAACAGTATGAACTCCAGCATTTTTAGTATTGTTAACTAAGGTTGTAACTACTTCACCAAGTGAGTTAAACACTTGAAGTTTAATTTTACTTTCTGAAGGTAAAGAATAACTAATTTTTGTACTTGGGTTAAATGGATTTGGATAGTTTTGACTCAATTCAAATTTTGAAGGTATTACCATTTCATCATTTACACCAACAAATTGCTCTTGAATTTTAATATTATCAACAGACCATCCCCAACCAGTTGTTAACTCATCGGCATGAAGTCTAAAACGAATTATTAAAACATCGCCATCAGAAAATTTATCTAATAGATTTATGTTATGAGTTCTATACAAAACAGGAGTTATATTTTGACCGCTTGTGTATGCAGTATTCCATTCGCTATATAATCTTGAATCGTAACCATCTTCAAGTGGAATCCAATCACCACCATTAGTGGCTTCAACAATTACATAATCCCAAAATTCAGCATCACCATAAACTGTTCCTGGTTCACCTGGTTCAATAATTGCAATGTCATCATAACTAAAAGTACCATCGCTGCCATCAACAATTATTGGAACTCTTAAAATTGCGGAATAATCGGTTAAATTGTCATATGGATGTGGTGAGTTTAATGACCCATTTGATAATTCACTTGCAGTATTTATAACTAAATCATTTAATACTAAATCACCGCCATCTGTAGCAAAATCATTAACGTAGCCCTTTGCTTGAGCTAATAGTTCAAAGATTTCTACATTAGTTGAAGTAGATTTATATGCGCGTGTTCCTTTTATTGAACTTAAATAAACTTCGGCAGTACCTGAAGTAGAAACTGGAACAACCAAAACTGTATCAACAATATTGTTAGATGTAATTGTTAGTGCGTTTTTTCCGTCAACAATAACGTGTGTTGAATCATAAACTGAACGTAAAGAAGCGTTAATAATTAAACCACCAGCTCCAACGTTTGCTGAGTTAAGAACTGGAGAAAGTGTAACAACAGGTGGTTTATGATTTGCTAATTCGGGTAACGAAACAGACCAAATGCCTCGTCCGTGGGTTGCAACAACAACTTCGTCATCAACAATTCTAATTTCCCAAATTGAAACTTGAGGAAGTCCATTATTAGCAATATGCCATGTAGCTCCACCATCAATAGATTCAACAATACCAATATCAGTTCCAGCCCAAATAATATCTGTATTATAAGGCATAACAGAAACACAGTAAACAGCAACATTTGAAAATCCATTTGTACTTACATTGCCTGAGCCAAAACCTGTAATTTCAGACCAATTTTGTCCATAATTAGTTGTTCTAAATATTTTTCCAGAACCAGAATATGAGAAAGTTACAAAAGCAGTAGCTTCATCAGTTGGATGAGTATCTAATCCTGAAAACATTCCACCAGCAATAAGATCATTGCCATTAACTTGTGAAAAAGATAATCCACCATCTTTAGACATAAAAAGACCATTAGAATATGCACCTGCCCAAACTACTTGAGGTTCGGCAATAGAAATTGCAACTTGTGCAAAGCTAAAATATCCTGCAGAAGCAAAAGCAGAAATTGGATAAAGTGTCCAACTAGTGCCAAAATTCTCACTTTTATAAACACCTTCGGTTGTAATTGTATATAATAAATCTGGATCGCTATAAGATTTTGCAATTTTAGAAATAAATGGAGAAACTGCACTATTACCCCAGCCGTTAAAACCAGCATTAGCAGCAAAATATGATTGTCCACCATTTTCAGTTTTCCAGAATCTATTATATTGAGAACCGCCAATCATTTTTTGACCATCGTTATAATGCCAAGAAACTTCAAAACCATCACCACCAATGCGGAAAATATAAGGTGTAGTTTTATCAGCATCAACATTTTTTGCCGATTCCCAAGTTCCATTATCTTGCATGCCACCTATATATCTACTTACACTAGGCTGTTTATCAACACCGTAGAACTGAGATGTGTTATATCCATTTAATCCAACCTCTGTAAATGAGGCACCAGCATCATAAGAAACAGCAATGCCACCATCATTTCCATTTAAGAAAATAAATTCTTTTGCAGCATTGTTTGTTGGAAATAAAGTAATATTATGATGATCCACATGCGTATATGTGCTTGTTGGATACTGACCATAACCATCTGTGATGGCAACTGTAGTTCTTGAAAGTGCTGGT
>PCUD01000042.1:0-11636 GCA_002786785.1 Ignavibacteriales bacterium CG18_big_fil_WC_8_21_14_2_50_31_20
CATGGACGAGGTTTTGCTGTTGTAGCCGACGAAGTAAGAAAACTAGCAGAGAATACAACAAAAGCAACAAAAGAAATAGCAGAAACAATAAAGGCAATTCAAGTTGAAGCAAAAGAAGCTAATAGCTCAACAAAAGAAGCGCAAGATGCCGTTAGCTATGGGCTAAAATTAAATGATGAAGTTGGTGAAGTTCTTTCCCAAATATTGGCAAGTGTTGAAAATGTAACAATGCAAATAAACCAAGTAGCAGCAGCAAGTGAAGAACAATCAGCCACAGCCGAGCAAGTATCAACAAATATTGAAGCAATAAATAATGTAGCAAATGAATCAGCAACAGGAGTTCAGCAAATAGCTTCTGCTTCTGAAGACTTAAATAGATTAACAGAAAATTTGAGTAAAATAGTTGAGCAATTTAAATTGGATGATAATCAAAATAATATGTCCCATCAAAAAAATCTATATTCAAACAGAGGTTTAATAAGTTAGGAAACAAAGCAGCCTGAATTAAAATCCAGGCTGCTTTGTTAAACATTAATTAGAAGATCTCTTGCTTTCCAACTCTTCCCACCTATCATAAAGATTATGAACCTTTTGTTTTGCAATTTCTAAATTATCATTAAGCTCTTTAGTCTGCTCGGCATATTTCGCAAAAAAATCGGGTAAAGAAAAAATTGCCTCTATTTTTTCAACTTCGGCTTCGGCTTCAAGAATGGTTTTTTCCATTTCGTCTAATTCTTTCTTTTCACTCCACGAAAGCTTTTTCGTTATTTCTTTGGCTCTTTTTGCTTTTTGTATTGCTGGCTCATCATCAGTGTTTTTTTTCTGACTTCTTAACTTTTTCTTTTCAATGTAATAATTATAATCACCCTCACTAAAATGTATATCCCCATTATCTTCAAATGCCAAAATTCCATTACACACACGATTTAAAAAATATCTATCGTGACTAACAACCACAACGCAACCATCAAATGAAAGCAAAGCTTCTTCCAAAATACGTAAAGTTGGCAAGTCCAAATCGTTAGTTGGTTCATCCAAAATTATAAAATTACCACCATTTTTAAGAATACTTGCAAGAGTTAAGCGACTTCTTTCTCCGCCCGAAAGTCTACCAATTTTGGTATTTATTCTGTCATCTGTAAATAAAAATCTGCGTAAGTATGTAAAAATGCTTAGGTCTCTATTCCCAAATTTTATTGAATTATTTCCTTCGCCTATTGATTCAATTACAGTATCCTCATCATTTAGTGTTAATCTTGATTGATCAACATAATTAAACTCAGTTTTTTCTCCAATTTCTATTTGTCCAGTTTGTGGTTTTAACTCACCAAGAATCAATTTTAAAAGAGTCGTTTTCCCTACCCCATTTTTGCCTACAATTCCTAATCTTCTTTTGGAATCGAATGCAAAAGTTAATCCCTCAATAAGTTGTTTGCCTCCGAGCGACATTCCAATGTTATTAAGTTCTACAACTTTGTTGCCTAATCTTTCGGGTGGAGGAATTACTAAATCGACTTGCAGTTCAACTTCTAAATTTTCTTTTGATTCAATTTCGTAATATTTATCAAGCCTGCTTTTCGACTTTGTAGTTCGTGCTTTTGGTCCACGTCGCACCCATTCGAGTTCGCGTTTCAAAAAATTTTGCCGTTTCTTTTCTTCAACTTCCTCAATTGCTTGGCGTTCGGATTTGTTAATTAAATAATCAGTATAGTTTCCTTTGTGCGAAAAAAAAGTTCCGTTGGCAAGCTCTACAATTCTATTTGCTATTCTATCAAGAAAATATCTATCATGAGTAACAAAAATGCAAGTTCCTTTATACCCAGCAAGAAAATTCTCTATCCAAACAATCGAATCTGTATCAAGATGGTTTGTTGGCTCATCTAAAATCAATAAATCTGGCTTAGAAATTAATGCCCTACAAAGTGCAACTCTTCTTTTCTCGCCACCAGAAAGCAAGCCAACTTGACTCTCGGCATTTGGGGTGTCAAGAGCTTTCATCAATACGGAAATTTGTTTATCAAGATTCCAAGCATCTTTTTCATTAATTTCTTTTTCCAGTAATTCTCGTTTTGGCGAATCATAAGGAGCCTTTTCGTATTCATGAATTAAATTTTGAATTGATTCAGCGCCATCCAAAATATTTTCAAGAACACTTTTGGAATTGTTGAGTGTGAAATCCTGTGTTAAAAATCCAATATTTAGATTTTTCTTTTTAGCCACATTTCCAAATGTTGGATTTATTTGATTGGAAATAATTTTCAGAAAAGTTGATTTACCAGCACCATTTCTACCAACAAGACCAATTCTATCGCCTTCATGAATGCTTAATGAAGCGTTATCAAAAATTATTTGTTCTCCAAAGTTTAAAGAGATTTCCATTGCAGTTAATATTACTGGTGTTACATTTTCAGCCATAAAATTTTGAACTTTCTTAATTGAATATTTTAGGTAATAATTTTAAAAGCAGAATTAGATTCTTAAAAGAAAAATTATTTTTATTATGCAATATAGTATTTTTACAATTGTTAAAGAATTAGGAGAAAAGATGAGTTGGGTTTGTCCAAATTGTGGAAGAGAATTTAGAGCCACAAATCAATTCCATTCGTGTGAGCAATCAACCATTGAACTACATATTGATGGCAAACCAGAATTTATAGTTGAAATATTTCACACTATCCTAAATTTGGTTACATCATTTGGCGAAGTTGAATTACTTCCTCTTAAAACATCAATTCAGGTAAGAGCTAAATCGGCATTTCTTGCAATATATTTGAAGCAAAATAAGGTACATCTGGAATTTCAATTGGGACACGAATCTAATATAAAGCAAATCACAAAAACAATACGGATTTCAAAGAGAAGGGTGTTTCATCATGCAGATTTATTTTCAGTTGATGACATTGATAATAAATTAGTCTCGGAATTAAAAGAGGCATATAACACAATTACAAAAAGCGAATATAATTACAAGTAGCTGTATTTTTTAAGTTGTCAAATTGTTAACAAACGGATTACTAATTAATATTTAATGTAAATAGTAAGAAAATTATTAAATTTAGGTATCAAAAAAAAATAATTTATAAAAATATAAAGGAAAACTATGTCTATTAAAAAAACACAATTGAAGCAGAATAAATGTAAGGTTAATTTTGCTATTTCATCTGTTGATGGAAAAGAATTCGCAGAGGCATCACTAGTTGGTGAATTTAATAATTGGGATGTTAATGCCGACAAAATGAAAAAATTGAAAAAAGATGGTTCGTTCTCAATCCAAAAAACGTTTGAAATGGGAAAAGAATACCAATTCAAATATTTCTTAGATGGTAAAGTGTGGATGAATGAATCAGAAGCTGATAAACAAGTTACTTCTGGATATGTTGGATATGAAAACTCGGTTATTTCACTTTAATTTATCATTAAGTGTTGATGATAAGCTCACCATTTGGTGGGCTTTTTTTTTGAGCAGAAGAAAAAATATATTGATAAATCTGTAAATTTTCAATTGAATTTTGAATTTATCGAAAGAGCAAATCTGTCCAACAGCCATTGAAACAACCAAAATATAAAAACAGATATTTCGGGAATAGGATTAGTACTTACAATGCTTCAAAATTTTAAGATGGAATTGTAATAATAAGAAGCTATTTGGCAACAAAACTAAACAAAAAGCATGTGGGCCAAAATTTTACTTGTATTAAAATATTCTCATAAATTTACTTTATCTTTGTAACTAAAAAAGAAAGAAGTTATATGAAGCAAAAAATTGGCATAATAACAATGGGCTGTTCAAAAAACGCAGTTGATTCAGAGCGTTTAATGGCTCAATTAAAAATAAATGATTTTGAAATAGTAGATGACCCAAATGATGCGGATTCACTAATTATTAATACTTGCGGTTTTATAAATCCAGCAAAAGAAGAATCAATTAACACAATACTTGAAGCGGTAGCTTTAAAAAAAGAACATAAAGTTAAAAAAGTTTATGTGGCGGGGTGTTTATCGGAACGTTACGAAGTTGAACTTAAAAGAGATATTCCAGAAGTTGATAAATATTTTGGGACTGAGGATTACAAAGGGATTGTGGAAGAACTTGGCGGCAGATTAAAAACCGAATTGCTTGGTGAACGCGAACTTTCAACTCCAAAACATTTTGCATATATGAAAATTTCGGAAGGCTGCGATAATCCATGCTCCTTTTGTGCAATTCCACTTATTCGTGGTGGTTATCGCTCTAAATCTATTGACGAGCTTGTTGTTGAGGCAAAATCGCTTGCTAACAAAGGCGTAAAGGAGCTTATTTTAATAGGACAAGATACAACTGAGTATGGCCTTGATCTTTATGGCAAACGCAATTTGGATGAACTATTGAACAACTTATCCAAAGTTGATGGAATTGAGTGGATTAGACTGCTTTACACTTATCCATCACACTTTCCAATGGAAGCAATTGAGGAAATTGCCAAGAATCCAAAAGTGCTAAATTATATTGATATGCCCTTACAGCACATTACGGATAACGTGCTAAAAGGAATGAGGCGTGGAATTACAAAACGAAGAACAATAGAACTTATTGAAACTTTGCGAAAAAAAATTCCAAATTTAACTTTGCGTACAACATTTATTGTCGGATTTCCTAACGAAACAGAAGTAGAGTTTAATGAACTTTGTGAGTTTGTAAAAGACACAAAGTTTGATAGAGTTGGAGTATTCAATTATTCACAAGAAGATGATACAACAGGATTTGAACTTGGTAATCCAATTTCAGAAAAGACAAAAACCAAACGAAATAATAAATTGATGGAAATTCAAAAAGAAATTTCTCTAGCAAAAAATTCAACTTTGGTTGGTAAAACTCTAAATGTTATTGTCGATTCTCTTGATGGTGATTATTTTGTAGCTCGTTCCGAACGTGATGCCCCTGAGGTAGATGGTGAGGTTTTAATCGAAAAAAACAAACACATTGAAATTGGAAAGATTTACAAGGTAGAAATTATTGACTGCAACGATTATGATTTATTTGCTAAATTACATAATAAATAATGATGTTAAGGCTAATTATGAAATTATTACTTTTAACTTTGTTTTTAACTTTTCCTCTTTTTGCTCAAGTGGAATATTCTCGTGGCGTTATTCCTCCTGGTGAATTTCCAGGCTTTTATTTGGATGCTGCAAATTATAAAGGGGATGTTGAAGGTAAAACTCGCGTAGAAATATATTTCCAAATTCCTTATGGGAATTTACAGTTCGTAAAATTTGAAAATAAATTTAGAGCAAAATATCAAGTTGCAATTACTATTTATGATGAAAAAAAGGCAAACATAATTGTTGAAAAAACTTGGAACGATAAAATATTTGCAAATGATTTTAAGGAAACAACTTCGGAGAGAAATTTTAAATTTGGATTTAAGTCATTCCATCTTTTCCCTAATAATTATATACTGAATTGCACTCTTTTAGACAAAGACTCAGATAAGGATTATAAAGTTGAAGGCAAATTGATAGTTAGAGAATTTGTAAAGCCACTGCAATTAAGTGACTTGCTTTTTATTGCATCCGAAATAGATAGCCAAATAATTTTAAATATTTCAAACACAATAAACACTTCCGACTCCTCGCTTTCATTCTACTATGAAATATATTCTGATAAATCGCAAGAAATTACAGTGGATTATTCAATTAAGAACGAAAACGATAATGTGGTTTTGCGGAAAAAAGAAATTATGTTTGTTGATTCTGGTGCAACACAAGTAAAAAAGAAATTAGATAATTCTCAAATTTCTCTCGGTAAAAAAAACTTTACAATTGCTGTGTTAAATGAGAAAGGCGAGACAATTACTGGAGTTTCAAAACCATTTATTTCAAAAATTTCTGGTTTTCCAGCTGGAATAGTTGACTTGGATGAAGCTATTAAACAAATGTCATATATTGCTACAAGCGAAGAAATTGATGAAATTCTTGAGATAAAAAATAGTGACGAAAAATTAATTAAGTTCAAAGAATTTTGGAAAAAGAAAGACCCTGTACCTTCAACAAGGGAGAATAAGGTTATGAGGGAATATTTTAGAAGAGTTGCCTATGCTAACAAAAATTTCAAACATTATTTTGATGGCTGGAAAACGGATATGGGAATGATATATATTGTTCTCGGACCACCCGATAATGTTGATCGTCATCCGTTTGAATATAACTCGCGACCATACGAAATATGGCATTATTATAATATTAATCGTAGTTTCACATTTTTAGACGAAACAGGATTTGGTGATTATAGATTGCTTGATAGAAATTTTGGTGATTGGTACAGATACAGACAATAAATTATTAATTAAAAGTAAAATTATGGTTTTAACAGTTACACTAAACCCGTTATTAGAAAATAGAATTGAATTCGAAAATATTAATTGGGGCAAAGTTTGTCGCGGTATTAAGCAAGAGTATAAAGCAGGTGGAAAAGGGTTAAATGTTAGCCGACAGTTAGATTATCTTTCCATAAAAAATGTTGCTTTAATTTTTCTTGGTGGAAATAATGGCAAAATGCTACGCAAAATATTGATTGATGAAAATGTGGATTTTGCCTCAATACCATCAAAGTGTGAAACTCGTGCAGCAACAATAGCAATTGAAAAAACGCAAAAAAGAATAACCTCACTTTTCGAACCATCAAGCGAACTTACTGAAAATGAAATAAATGAGTTTAAAACTAAACTTATTAAAATGATTCAAAATTGTGGAATTGTGGTTTTTTCAGGAAGCGTTCCAAATAAAAAAGCCGCTTCTATTATTACTTATGGAATAGAACTTGCAAAAGAGCTTGATAAAATATCAATACTTGATACATATGGTAATCATCTTCAAGATTGTATAAATGCGGGCCCCTCGGTTCTTCATAATAATGTTGACGAGCTTGAAAAGTCATTACAAATTAATTTAAGTAGTGAGATTAAAAAGGTAAAATTTCTAAAAGAACTCTACGAAAAGGGTATTAAATTAGCATTTATAACAAATGGAGCCAAACCAACGTATGCTTCAAAGTTTGATTTTGTTTATAAAATTCAGTCTCCCAAAATAGATGAAATTGATTCAACAGGCAGTGGCGATGCTTTTATTGCGGGAATTACTTATGGATTAGAAAAGTCGCTAGTCTTCGATCAGTTTGTGAAGGTGGCTTCTGCACTTGGCAGCGTTAATGCTGCGCGTTGGGATGTTTGCAATGCAAAACTTGAAGATATTGAAAACATTGTTGATTCAATTAAAGTTACACCAATTGGCAAAAAAGTGAAGTTAATTAATGATTCACCTACTCATAGTTAAATTATATTTTCTACTACTTCTATTCTTCCTTTCAATTTCGGCAATTGCTCAAACAATTGATAATGTTAAAATTAATGGCAATTCTGATTTTTTACAAAGTGATTATATTAACTGGATTAATCTTAACAATAAAAAATATTTTGACACTATTAAGGATACAATTAATCAAAGAATTTCAATTAATTTAAAACGGAATGGTTATTACAATTTTCAAATAGACAGCGTTTTATCACTAATATCTGCCGATACTCAAAAAGTGGAGATTAACATTTTCCTTAACGAAGGAAACCCAACTTTTGTTAATTCCATTTTTATACAAAATCTTGATTCAGTTGACCAACAAACAGTTGACGAAAAATTTGAATTGCTATTTAACAAACCATTTATAATCAGTGAATTAGAAGCCACTTTTTCAGATTTATTGAAGGAGTTTGAAAATAATGGATTTCCATTTGCTTCAATAAATATAGAATCACTTTTTTTCTTTTTCGATTCTACAAATGAAGAAAATTATGTTGATGCTTACTTAAAATTTTCAAAAAATGAAATTAGTACAATTGATACAATAATTATACGAGGTAATTTTAAAACAGAAAATTTTGTCATTATTCGTGAACTTAGAATGAATAAAGGGGAAAATTATTCCCAAGAAAAAATAGATGAAATTCCAAACAAGTTAAATAGACTTCGATTCTTTGAACAGGTGCAAACTCCAAAATATTTTTTAAATTCCCAAAACAAAGGTGTGCTGCAAATTGACGTAGTGGAAAAAAGCACAAATAGTTTTGATGGTGTTCTTGGCTATATTCCTGCAACAAATGAAAAGGATAACGGCTATTTTACAGGATTAGCAAACATAAACCTTCGTAATCTTTTTGGAACCGGGCGAGCTTTATCTTTTAAGTGGAGTAAGTTGGATAGAAATTCGCAAGAACTTGAAGTAAAGTATTTAGAACCTTGGATTCTTAATTTGCCAATAAATGTTGGATTAATGTTGTTCCAGCGCCAGCAAGATACAACATACATTCAAAGAATATTGAATGCCAATTTTGAATTTCTTGCAACAGAATCCTTTTCATCCGCTCTCACTTTTTCACAGGAATATACAATTCCAACAAATCCAGAGGAAAGAGGATTTACAGTGTTTAATTCCATTTCAACTAATAGTGGAGTTAATTTTAAGTACGATTCACGTGATGATATTTTCGTTCCTACAAAGGGCTTTTATCTCTTAAATGCTTATAAACACAGTGCAAAAAAAATAATTGGACCAGATATATTTATAACTAAAAGCACTAACAAAAATCCAAACCAGTTTAAAGTTGAGTTGGATTTATTCTTATTCAAAAGTTTTTTCATAAGACATATCCCGTTTGTTAGTCTACACTTACGCGAGCTTCGTGGAGATGATATTGAAATTAGTGATATGTACAGAATTGGTGGTAACAATACTTTACGCGGATATCAAGAAGACCAATTTACTGGAAGCAGTCTGCTTTGGACAAATGTTGAATATAGATATTTACTCGGAAGACACTCTTACACATTTCTGTTTGCTGATATTGCATATTATAAGCGGATTGCAATTCCAAATATAAATTTAACTGAATTTTCGGCTACCAAAATGGGTTACGGTTTTGGAATTACATTTGAAACAGCACTTGGAATGCTTGCAGTTAGTTACGCTATTGCTGAAGGAGATTCATTTAGTAAAGGAAAAATTCATTTTGGTTTGATTGGTGAGTTTTAATTATTTTAGTATACAAATTTTAAAATTCTAACAGGCAAAAAATTTGAAACATGTGAAGGTGTTTTTCTCGATAATTAGACCACTTAATTGTTTAATCACTTTTTTTACAATTGTTATTGCTGGTTTAATATGTGGCGAATTATTTGATTACAAAATTATTCTTGTTGCAGGATTTACTGGGCTACTTGTAAACGCTGGTGGAAATATTATTAATGATTATTTTGATGTTGAAATTGACAAAACAAATCGTCCACAAAGAGCTTTACCAAGTGGAAAAACAACTCCACTATTTGTACTAAACAGCTATGTGGTTGTTACATATTTTGCAATAGTTATGGCATTTTTCAACTTAAATATTGACGCTTTTATTATAGTGGTTATTACTTCTTTGATGATGTTCTTGTATTCATACTTGTTTAAAAAAATAGCTTTTGTTGGTAATCTTGTAGTCGCATTTTTTACTGGAATGGCTTTTCTTTTTGGAAGTGTTGTTGTAAGCAATGTTTATTGTGGAATTATTCCAGCGGTTTTTGCGTTTTTGATTAGCCTAATGCGCGAACTTGTTAAAGATATTGAAGACATAAAAGGCGATAAAGCGGCAAATATTAAAACATATCCAATAAAATACGGAGTTAGAGCAACAGTTAAATTAATTTCAATTACTGGAATTGTCCTAATAATTTCCACAACCGTTCCCTTTTTATTAAAAATTTATAACTTATATTACTTTATTTTTGTCTCCATTTTCGTTAACGGAATTTTAGTTTATGTAATTAGAACTCTAAATAGAAATACTTCCCAAGCCACAATTAGCAAAATGAGTAAATTGTTAAAAATTGGAATGATTTTTGGCATTATTGCAATTTTAATTGGAACAAAATTATAATGGAATTAAAAGAATTTGACAAATCATTTTTAAGTAAATCAATTAAATATATTGCTGGAGTTGATGAGGCAGGACGCGGTCCGCTTGCTGGTCCAGTTGTTGCCGCTGCAGTTATATTTGATGAACCAACAAAAATTCCAAAAGTAAATGATTCTAAAAAATTAAGCGAAAAATTGCGGGAAGAACTTTATGGCGAAATTATTAAAAAATGCAAAAGTTATGGAATTGGAATTGTTTACCAAACTGAAATTGATGAAATAAACATTTTGCAAGCCGCATTAAAAGCTATGCAATTAGCTGTATTTAATTTAAAAACAGAGCCAAATTTAATTTTAATAGACGGAAATAAGTCTTTCAATTCCAAAATACAAACAAAAACAATTGTAAAAGGTGACTCAAAATCTTTTTCCATTGCTGCAGCTTCCATTTTGGCTAAAGTAACACGCGATAGAATTATGCAAAATGAAAGCAAAAAGTATCCAGAATATTTGTGGAATAAAAACAAGGGCTATGGAACAAAAGAACATATTGAAGCTATAAAAAAATTTGGGAAAACAGAGTTTCACAGAAATAGTTTTTTGAAAAATATTTTGTAACCTAAAGAGGAACGAGCAAAGTTATGCCACATTTTAAACAAAATACTGGAGATAAGGGAGAAAATTATGCTTGCGATATACTGATTGAAAATGGTTTTACAATTATTGAGCGTAATTACCATTTTGGTCATGGTGAAATTGATATAATTGCAATGGATGGCGAAACTTTAGTTTTTGTAGAAGTTAAGACACGAAAAAATCTCGAGTTTGGCGACCCAATACAAGGAGTTACAAAAAGTAAGCAAAAACAAATAAGAAAAATAGCTGAAGGTTACTTAATGGAGAAAAAGATTCTAGATATCAACTGTCGATTTGATGTTGTGGGAATATTATTGCGAGGGAATGAAGCTCCTAAAATAAATCATATTGAAAATGCTTTTTGAGTTGAATTACTAAAACAATATTCTAATTCAACGGATTCTCTTATAGTTCCTTGAATAACAGATTAAATTCACCTAAATTTTAACATAAAAATAAAATAATAATATTTGAGGAAGATATGCATGAACAGTTAATTGAATGTGTTCCAAATTTTTCAGAGGGAAGAGATCAAGAAACAATTAAATTAATTACCGATGAAATTGAAAAAGTAGATGGAATAAAATTACTTGATGTTGATCCAGGTTTCGATATGAACAGAACTGTTGTTACATTTATTGGCTCTCCCAAAAGTGTAAAAGAAGCTGCTTTTCAAGCAATTAAAAAAGCATCTGAATTAATTGATATGACAAAACACAAAGGCTCGCATTCTCGCATGGGAGCAACAGATGTTTGTCCATTTGTTCCAGTCAGCGGAATTTCAATAGAAGAAACAATTCAGCTTTCCAAAGAAGTTGCCGAGCGTGTTGGAAAAGAATTGGGAATACCAATTTACCTTTACGAAAAATCAGCTCAAAAACCGAATCGCAAAAATCTTGCAGTTATTAGAGCGGGTGAATATGAAGCACTTCCAGAGAAATTTAAAAATCCCGAATGGCAGCCAGATTACGGCCCTTTTAAATTTAACCCACGAAGTGGTGCTACTGTAATTGGTGTTCGCGAGTTTTTAATTGCCTACAATATTAACCTTAACACTCGAGAAGTTTTACACGCA
>PCUD01000042.1:11664-15922 GCA_002786785.1 Ignavibacteriales bacterium CG18_big_fil_WC_8_21_14_2_50_31_20
CAAGACCCTTTTATTATATGGGAAGTGAAGTGGTAAAATATCAAGAAAATCATTTCCCTTGTGGAAGTTGTGATTTTGTTGCTGCTTCATTTGAACAAATTGAGGAACATTGTAATTCTAAGCACGATTATTCCTTGAAGGATTTGCTTTTACTAAATGGTGTTAATATAAAAAAAATGGAAGGGGAATCAGTTAAAAAGCCAGGACTATTTACACACTGCAAAGCAATTGGTTGGATGGTCCCAAAATATGATAGAGCACAAATATCCATAAACCTTACAGATTATAATGTAACATCAATGCACCACGTAATAGCTGCTACTCGTAAAATGGCTACAGAACGTGGTTTAATTGTTACTGGTTCTGAGATTGTTGGAATGGTTCCTTACCCAGCATTACTTGAAGTTGGAAAATATTATTTAGCAAAACAAGGGCGTTCTGCGGGAATACCAATAAAGGACATTTTAAAAACGGCTGTGCAATCGCTTGGATTATCAGATGTTTCCGATTTCAACATTAACGAACGTGTTCTTGGGTTGCCTTCCAATTTGGAAAACGCATTAGTTGAAATGAAGTTAAATGATTTCATTGATGAAGTTTCTCGTGAATCACCAGCACCTGGGGGAGGCTCAATTGCTGCTCTTGCTGGTGCACTTGGGGCATCACTTTCTTCTATGGTTAGTAATTTAACTTCAAATAAAAGGGGAACGGAAAGTATTGATGGATTGCTAAATACATCTGCAGAAAAAGCACAAGTAATTAAAAATAAGCTTATGAAGGCTATTGATGACGATACAAACGCATTTAATTCATATATGGATGCCCGCAGATTACCACAAAAAACTGAAATGGAAAAATCAAATCGTTTTCAAGCAATGCAAGATGGATTAAAAGAAGCAGTTGTAGTTCCGTATCACACTGCCATGGAAAGCGAAAAGGCAATTGAAATTGCTAAAATGGTTGCAGAGCTTGGAAACCCGAACTCTATTACTGATGTTGGAGTTGGTGCTCAAATTGCCTTTGTTGGAGTTATTGGAGGGATTTACAATGTGCTAATTAATCTAAAAGAAATTAAAGACGAAGAGTTCAAGAGCAAAATGAAAAAAGATTGCGCTAATCTAAAATTAAAAGCTGAGCGAGAGTTAAAAGAAATTACTGAAATTGTTGAAGAAAAGCTTTCCTAAAATTATTAACCAACGACTTTTAGAATGAAGGTTATTCAAAAGTTGTTGGTTACGAATCAAATTTGTTTTGAAAGAATAAGTGACAAACCACAACATCAAATAATATCCAAATTTCAATTTCTAATATCCAAACTTTTTTATGCATGATTCATTCAAAAATAATGAGTTTGGGTTTTGGTTATTCATTTTTGTCATTTGTTTGAAATTTATCTTTTGATGTCCGATTTTTATTGTGACATTTTTTGAAGCTAAAGCGATATGCAATTAAGTGCATAGTTTTAAATCCCAATGGGACTAATAATTTAAATGATGTATTTAATAATCCGGATTCTTTTTTACATAGAATTCCAAATAAGAATAATATAAATTTGTTTATGGAAAAAAAGCAATTACTGAAAAACCTAATTCAAAGCAAGAACCAATTAAAATTTATGAATTGTAGTAATGCCGCATGTAATAAAATATTTCTAATTAATAGCAAAGAAGTTGAACATGGCAATGGCATTCACCTTTGTCCAGATTGTTTTTCAAAGCCAAAAACACATCATACAATTGAGTGTGCAAGCTGTTTATCAATAATCGATTTTCTTAGAATAGAAGATGGTGAAGAGGTTGCAACATATTACTCACATAAATGTACTTGTTGCGATGGCACAATTGACGACGAAGTGCGCCTGAGTAAAATAAATTCCGTTGAGACATATATTCATTGTTAGAAAAATATTGCTAATCTAAACCCACCTTATTATCTTTATTTCCTATTTTTCATATTTTTAGGATATTAAATGAAGACTTTCAAATCATTATTATTTACTTCAATTTTATTATTCTTTGTTGGATGCTCTTCTTCAAAAGATATAGTAAATCAAAATTCAAATTTTAACCAAGATACTGTTAAATCATATCAATTTGATACTGGTAAAATGTGGACTTTTGAGGATGCTCCAATTGAATATTTTGATAAAACTTATTCCTTTAAACCAGATGCAGCATGGTTAGAAGATGTTCAAAAATCATCACTTAAATTTGCAAATTGGTGCTCGTCTTCTTTTGTTTCTGAAGATGGATTAATAATGACTAACCATCATTGCGTTGATTTTATTACGGAAAGCTATCAGAAAGAAGGCGAAGACCTTCAAAAGAATGGTTTTTATGCACAAACGCTTAAAGATGAACGCAAAGTTCCAAAATTATTTGTTGACCAATTAGTTTTCACAGAAAATGTTACAAAAGAAATTTTTGAAGCTGTAGATTTGGGTAAAAATGAAACAGAAAAAGCAAAACTATTACGCAATAAAGTAAAAGAATTAGAAAAAAAATATTCTGACGAAAAAGGATTAATTTGTAAAGTTACTTCGCTTTATCATGGCGGAAAATATTCTCTTTATGGGTATAAACGTTATAACGATGTTAGAGCTGTTTATGTTAATGAAGGCAGGATGGGGCTTTATGGTGGTGACCCTGACAACTTTACTTATCCTCGCTATAATCCAGATTTTGCGTTTATGCGTGTTTATGATGATGAAGGAAATCCTTTAAAAACAGATCATTATTTTAAATTTAGCAAAAATGGGGCTGAAGAAAATGAACCAATTTTTGTAGTTGGTAATCCTGGTTCAACTTTTAGACTTAAAACTATGTCGCAATTAGAATTTATGCGTGATTTTACTTATCGTAATTTAAATTTTTTCACTAATGGAAAAGTAAAATATTATAGTGAATTAATTAAAGAAGATACTGCAAACGCACGAAGGTACGAAGATCAAATGCTTTTTGTTGGAAATGGAGCAAAAGTTTTCAAATATAGTTATCAGTTTTTAATTGACCAATACTCAATGGCTCGCAAAGCAGATTTTGAAAAGAAATTTCAAGAAGCTGTTAAAGGTGATGAAAAATTTAACAAACTTTACGGTCATCTTTGGGATGGAATTGAAACTGTTAATAATGAATTTAGAGAATATGCTGGCGAATTAGCGGCATTTACAATTTCAAAACGCAGCAGTTCCGATTATTTTTTAATTGCTAAAGAACTAATTGATTTTGCACGCGAACTGCAAAAACCAGAGGAAGAGAGAAGCGAAGAATACAAGGGAACAAAACTAGATTCCACAATTCAAGCAATTTATCCAAAAGATTTCAACGTAATTGAAGCCGATAAGGAACTAAGTTTACAAGCCGATTTTATGATTTTGAATCTTGGGATAAATCATCCACTAATGCAAAATTTATATGGCGGAAATAAAGGTGCTGCGGCTGTTAAATTTATCAAAAACAATTCTGGTATTACAACTGTGGACGGTTTTGTAGCCCTTGCTAAACAAGGTGCAAATGCAATTCTAAATAGTAATGATCCATTTATTAGTTTTATTTTGCAAATAGAAAATTTATTAACAGAGTTGCGCGAAAAGCAAAAAGTTGCAAAAGAAACCGAGAAGGTTTTGGAAAATGAATTAGGTAGGGCTTTGTTTGAAGTTTATGGAACTACAATTCCTCCAGATGCTACTTTTACCTTACGAATTAGCGATGGACAATTGAAAAATTATGATTATAACGGAACAATTGCACCAGTTCAAACAACTTTTTATGGATTGTATGATAGATATTATTCCAACGGCGGAAAATATCCTTGGGCATTGCCAGAACGTTGGCTAAATCCTAAAGAGGGTTTTGATATGAGCGCCCAATTTAACTTTATTTCAACAAACGATATTACGGGTGGAAGTTCTGGAAGCGCTGTAATAAATAAAAACGCAGAAGTTATTGGTGCCGCTTTTGACGGAAATATTGAATCAATTCCTGGTAACTATTTATACAATCCTTCAGATAACAGAATGGTTTCAGTGTCATCAAAAGCAATGCTGCAAATATTAAGATATATTGGTGGTGCTGAAAGAATTGCAGACGAACTCGAAGCTGGTAAAATTCCAGAAAAATACAAAACTGTTAAAGAAGTTGAAGAGGCTCCAAGTAAATAATTAATAAACAGAAAACCTTGTATGTTATATAAAAGAAGTTATTTACAAAGTTAAAAGAAATGGTTAACTAACGGAAAGGAGGAAAAAACCTTGGTCCAA
>PCUD01000011.1:0-634 GCA_002786785.1 Ignavibacteriales bacterium CG18_big_fil_WC_8_21_14_2_50_31_20
AACAATAAAATAGTTGTTGAATTAAAACCATATCAAATAATGATTTTGAAATAAAACTTGTAAAAGTTATACAAAACAATTTATAAAATATATTTTGAAGAACATTAATTAGTTTTATGTAATTTATAGCAGTAAAATAAGGAATAATTATGGACTTAAAATTAAGAGACAAAGTAGCTTTGGTAACTGCTTCCAGCAAAGGAATTGGAAAAGCAACAGCAGAACTTTTAATTAAAGAAGGATGCAGAGTTGTAATATGTTCCAGCAATCAAAAAAATATTATTGAGGCTGCTAAAGAAATTAAGGACAATTGTGGAATTGAGCCATTTTGGGGCGTTTGCGATGTAAGTAATCCAAAAGATATAATTGAAATTGTGAAAATGACAAAAAGCCATTTTGGCGAGATTGATATTTTAGTAAACAATTGCGGCGGTCCAGTTCCAGGAACCTTTGATAATTTATATGATAATAATTGGATTGATGCCCTTGACCAAGTACTAATGAGTGTCGTTCGTTTATCGCGTGAAGTTTTGCCTGGAATGAAAGCTAAAAATTGGGGAAGAATTATAAATATTACATCAAAAGCAGTTAAACAACCTATTGATAATTTAATGCTCTCAAATTCATTTAGAAG
>PCUD01000011.1:650-12081 GCA_002786785.1 Ignavibacteriales bacterium CG18_big_fil_WC_8_21_14_2_50_31_20
CATTTTCAAAGACACTAAGCAATGATGTTGGCAAATTTAATATAACAGTAAATAACGTAGCTCCAGGCTTTACATTAACATCAAGATTATACGAATTAGCTTTAGTAAAAGAAAAGGCTACTGGAGTTTCGCACGAAGAAGTTCTTGCCGATATGGCAAATAGTGTTCCGATGAAACGTTTGGGAAGTCCCGAAGAAATTGCATCAATGATTGTCTATTTGGCATCAGAACAAGCTGGTTTTATTACAGGAACAACAATTCAAGTTGATGGTGGAGCAATAAAATCAACGTACTAAAAATAACTCTTCTGAAAAAGGCTGTCATTTAGATTCCGATGTTTTTTATCGGGAGAGAAATCTTGTGAATATTGGATATTTCTCAAATTCGTTGGAAATGACAAACTAGAAAATATTTGCTTTTTGACAATCATTTTATAATTATTTAAGAGATACTAAAATAATGATTAAAGAAACCGAAATATCTGTATTCCCAAATAAATTGGATGACAGAGAACTTTACAAAAAATTAGCAGCAAAAAACTTAAAAATAAATTCTTCTGATATAACTTCTATTCAAGTGTTACGTCGCTCAATTGATGCTCGCGGCAAACTACCTACATATAAAATGCGGATTAAAGTTTTTATAAGTGAATTTAGAGTTGAAGAAAAAGTAAAATTTATTTTTAAAGATGTAAGTAAAAGTAAGCGAATAATTATTGTTGGAAGTGGCCCTGCTGGACTTTTTGCAGCTCTCAAATTATTGGAACTTGGATTAAAGCCCGTTATTATTGAGCGCGGTTCTGATGTTCAAAAACGGCGTCGTGATTTAAAGGCAATTCAGCAAGATGGAATTGTAAATCCAAATTCAAATTATTGTTTTGGCGAAGGCGGTGCTGGTACTTATAGCGATGGTAAATTGTATACGCGTTCAACAAAACGTGGCGATGTAAAAAGGGTGCTAAATTTGCTTGTGGAACATGGTGCAAAAGAAGAAATTCTTATAGATGCCCATCCACACATTGGATCAAATAAATTGCCAAAAGTTGTTCTTGCAATTCGTGATACAATTATAAATAACGGTGGTGAAATCCATTTTGATAGTAAAGTAACCGATTTAATTATTGATAATTCAAAAATTAATGGTGTTATTGTAAATGATAACCTTGAATTTATTGGGGATTCGGTAATTCTTGCAACTGGACATTCAGCAAGAGATATTTATTATTTATTGGATAAACATAAAATTAAAATTGAATCAAAACCATTTGCAATGGGCGTGCGCATTGAACATCCGCAACAATTGATTGATTCAATTCAATATAATACTGAAAAAAGAAACGATTTATTACCAGCAGCAGAATATAGCTTAGCTTGCCAAGTTGATAATAGAGGAGTTTATTCGTTCTGCATGTGTCCTGGCGGAATTATAATTCCCGCTTCAACAGAACCAGGCGAGTTAGTTTTAAATGGAATGTCAACATCGCAGAGAAATTCGCCATTTGCAAATTCTGGACTTGTAGTTTCGGTAACTGAAGATGATTGGAAACATCAATCCGCTCATGGAGTTTTTGCAGGTTTAGAATTTCAGAAAGAAGTTGAAAAAATGGCTTATGAAATTGGCGGTGGAAACCAACAAGCTCCAGCACAACGAATTACTGATTTTGTTACGAGAAGAATTTCTAAATCATTGCCAGAAACATCATATATTCCAGGAATAATAAATTCACCTTTACACGAATTATTACCAAAAGGAATTGTTACTCGTTTGCAAAAGAGCTTTTTCCAATTTAACAAAAGTATGAATGGATATTACACCGAAGAAGCTCAAATTTTAGCTCCCGAAACAAGAACAAGCTCGCCAATCCGCATTCCCAGAAATGACGAAACTCTTATGCACATTGAGTTAAAAGGATTATTTCCATCAGGAGAAGGTGCTGGTTACGCGGGTGGAATTGTTTCGGCTGCAATTGATGGCGAACGAAGTGCCGAGGCTGTTGCGAGATATTTAATTAAATAATTGTATATTTTAAAGATATTTATAATAAAAAATGAAATTTTCGTAAAATGGTAATGCAAATAAAATTGTAATATTAATAATTGTAATTATATGTATCGGTTTTATGTCTAAAAAATTTGAAACAAAGGTATAGATCTAATTTCGGGAAATTAAAAAATGCGACAAGTAATAACATATTCAGAAGCTATTGAAAAAGTTATCCTTGATAATGGTGGGTATGCGCCATTAAAATATATTTATGAAAATATTTGGAAATATCGCCCAAAAACTGGACTTACTCCAGATAATTCAATTCAAGAAAGAGTTCAAAGAGATAATAGATTTACAAGAATTGCCAAAGGAGTTTATGCTTTAACTGAATTTATAAATAAAATAGAAAATAATGATAATCAGTTTATTGAATTGACAGATGATTTATTAGATGATGTAGTTGTTATTAAAAAAATTGAAAGAACAAAAACTGAAAAAATGGTTAGTCAAAAAATTAGAGTTGGTCAAAATGACTTTAGACAGGCTTTATTAAAAAGTTTGAAAAAATGTCCAATCACCAATTTGGATGAAAAAAGATTGTTAATTGCGAGTCATATCAAACCGTGGGTTTTTTGTGATAATAAAGAAAGACTCGATATAAATAATGGATTATTGCTTTCGCCGCTCTTTGATAAACTTTTTGATAAAAGTGTAGGTCTCATAACATTTACACCAAACAAAGAAATTTTAATTTCAAACAAATTGACTAAAGAGAATATCCAAAGACTTGGTATCGTGCACAGACAAATTATTGTGGACTTGCCGGTTAGTGGGAGAGAAGAATTTTTAGAATATCATAGAAAATACATTTTCCAAGGATGAATTTAATGAAAGAATATTATTTTGATTATAGGGGTGGGGAGATTGTAGCAACAGTTAAAGCAAATTCTCTTCTAGATGCATTAGAAAAATTTGATAAAAAAATTGATGTGACATATAAAATTGAATCAAATATATTATGGTCAGATTTGTGGACATATGAGTGTGATGAATTGTCAGTTTTACTTGAAGAAGAACTCTCGAGAAAAGCAGAAGATGAAGAAAACATTTAAATATCAATTAGAAATAGAAGTTGTAATTGATGAAGAAAATATTAATAAAAAATATCCAAACTACAAAATCAATTATAATTCTATAGAAGATTTTGCTGATTCTCGGTTCAATGAAGAATGCGAAGAAGTTGAAACGGAGTTCTTATCTGATAGTTTAGAGAAATGGGGATATAGAATCGTAAAGAAGAGAAAAAGGATAAAGTAATTGTACTTAATTCACACCGAAATTTTGAGCATATCTTAATACTAATCCAACAAATAAAATGGCTGTATTTTTACAATTGAATAATTGTATGTTATAAGTTAAATCTTATAACAATGTGTCAGCAAGTACACCTAATTGTTAGATGGATAGAGATTATTATAGGTTATTCTAAATTTTTATGCTTTTGACGTAAGTCTAAAATTATTTTTCTATATAAAATAAACTTTATTTCTTGACTTTATAGCTCAAAATTAGCATTTTTGATACATGATTCAAAACTACACTATTAATTCATCGCTTGGTGGCAAAATTGCCATCACAACTTATGGAAATGAAAACATCTCTCAAAATAAATGCATCATTTTAGTCCACGGATTTAAAGGATTTAAGGATTGGGGTTATGCTCCTTTTTTAGGTAATTTCTTTGCTGAAGAAGGCTATTTTGTAATAACATTTAACTTTTCGCATAATGGCATTGGTGAAAATAAATTTGAATTTACCGAGATGGAAAAATTTGCAAACAATACATTTACTCGTGAAATAATTGAGCTTCAAGATGTTTTAAATGCATATAAAAACAATGTTTTTGGAAAAATTGAAAATCCAGAAATTGGGTTAATTGGTCACAGTCGCGGTGGAGCAATTGCTTTATTAACTGCACCTAAATTAGAAAATGTTAAAGCAATTTCAACTTGGGGCAGTGTTTCAAACCTTGATAGATATTCTAAACGCCAAAAAGATATTTGGCGGCAAAAAGGATATTTCTCAGTTATGAATATGCGTACAAAGCAAGAAATGAAACTTAATATTTCACTTCTTGCTGATTTAGAAGCTAATAAAAATGGAACTTTAAATATTCAAAATGCGGTAAGTAAATTAAATAAACCATTTTTAATTATTCATGGCAAAGAGGATTTGGCTGTTAAAATTAGTGAGGCTGAGGATATTTATAATTGGTCAAAAAAAGAAATTAGCGAATTAGTTATAATTGAAAATACTGGACATACATTTGGTTGTGTTCATCCTTTTGAAGGAACAAACGAAAAATTTAATGATGTATTAAAAAGAACCAGCAATTTTTTTAGAAAAAATATCCATCAATAATTTTTTATAGGATAAAAGGAAAAATGAAATGTTAATTCTTTCCGAAAAAATAATTTTTATCATATTTGTTATAATTTCATTTTATCTCGCCTATAAATCGTTTAAAAGGATGTTTCAAATTATTAATCGTGGAACAAATCCTATTTCATGGAAGGATACATTAAAAAATTTTCCAGAAGGAATTAAAGTATTTTTAAGCCAAAAAACACTTTTTACTACTCGACCAATTATTGGATTTATTCATTCGTTAGTTGCTTGGGGATTTACAATTTACATTTTAGTAAATATATTTGATGTAATTGCCGGATTTGTTCCAGAATTTGAATTTTTCCCAAATAGCGTAATAGGTTTTGCTTACCGACTTTTTGTTGATGTTTTTAGCGTAATTGTTCTAATTGGAGTTTTATATTTTTTGATTCGCAGATTTGTTTTAAATGAACAAAAATTAGTTATTGATGAGCCTGTTTATCTATCGGAGAGTGCAAAAAAAGGAATTCGTAAGGATTCATTTATTGTTGGAATTTTTATTATACTTCATGTTAGTGGAAGATTTATTGGTGCTTCATTTATAATTGCTCAAAATAAACCCGATTCTGCGCAACCTTTTGCTACATTATTATCATCTTTGTGGCTAAATTTTTCATCTAGCCAATTGTATTTTGGAGAACATATTAGTTGGTGGATTGCGTTGGGACTAATATTAGCATTTATTCCATATTTCCCGTTATCAAAACATGCTCATTTATTTATGGGACCAATTAACTTTATGATTTCAGATGATAGACCAAATAAAGGTGCAATAAAAACAATAAATTTTGAGGACGAATCAATTGAACAATATGGCGTTGCAAACATGGAACATTTTTCGCAAAAATCCATTTTTGATTCGTATGCTTGCATTATGTGTAATCGCTGTCAGGATAACTGTCCAGCTTATCATACTGGAAAAGAACTTTCGCCAGCTGCTTTAGAAATAAATAAAAGATATTACTTAAACGAAAATGGAAATTCATTTATAAAAGGTTCTGATGTTCCTCTAAAAGGTTTGCTTTTAACGGATAATGCTTTATGGTCATGCACAAGTTGCAATTTTTGTGTAATTGTTTGTCCAGTTGGAAATGCACCAATGAACGATATCTTGGAAATACGTCAAGACAGAGTTTTGATGCAAAGTGATTTTCCAAATGAATTGACATCGACTTTTAAAAATTTAGAAACAAATAATAATCCTTGGGCTTTTAATCAACAAGATAGAGCAAAATGGGCAGAAGGCTTAAATATTAAAACTTTGGCAGAAGACTCAGAAGGTGAAATCTTATTTTGGGTAGGCTGTTCTGGTTCGTACGATGCACGATATCAAAAGGTTTCACAAGCCTTTTCAAAAATAATGCAGAAGGCTAATGTTAATTTTAGAATTCTTGGAACTGAAGAAAAATGTAATGGTGATACTGCTAGAAGGCTTGGGAATGAATATTTAGCTCAAAATTTAATGCAAGAAAACATTGCAACATTGAATAATTATAACATAAAAAGCATAGTTACAGCTTGTCCACATTGCTTTAATTCACTAAAAAATGAGTATCCAAAACTTGGAGGAAAATATGAGGTCTTGCATCATACCGAGTTTATTGATAACTTAATAAAATCAAATAAAATTTCTTTAAATAATGGCATTAAAGTTGAAAAATTAACTTATCATGATTCGTGTTATTTAGGAAGATATAACTCAATTTATGAACAGCCACGAAATGTTCTTTCAAGTATTGAAAATATAGAAATTACAGAACCTAATAGAAATAAAGAACAAGGTTTCTGTTGTGGTGCTGGTGGCGGAAGAATGTTTCTTGAAGAAACTGCTGGTACAAGAATTAACGAAGAACGCACTAATGAATTAATTGAAACTGGTGCAAATACAATTGCTTCAGCTTGTCCTTTTTGTATGACAATGTTGAACGATGGCTTAAAAGCTAAAGAAAAAAATGAAGAAATTGAAGTAAAAGATATTGCTGAAATTATTCTAGAACATATTCAATAACTAATTTATCATTAAACACTGGAGGATTCATGAGTCAATCATATCAAGATTTAGTAGACCATTTAAAAGAAATGGAAGCTGATATTCAAAAATTTTACGAAAAAGGTCAAGCTGCAGCTGGTACTCGTCTTCGCAAATCATTAAGCGATTTGAAGAAAAAAGCACAAGATATGAGAAACGAAGTTCAAAATATCAAAACTGAAAGAAAAGCTTAATCAAAATATTTTTCTATGTTTAGCACCGCCATTGGAGTTTTTCCAAATGGCGGTTTTTTATTATATGACACTAAAATTAGTTATTATATCCTTATTTTTGCTTTCAAGCCAATTATTTCCCTTTGATGGAAATAAAAAAGTTGTGGACTCACTTTCAACTATCGAATTTAGTTTTGTTGGCGATATTATGTGTCATTCCACACAATTTAAATTTGCTAAAGTTAATAAAGATTCATTTAATTTTAATTCCGTTTACAAAGAGATAAAACCATATTTTGATAACTCAGATGTTGTGGTTGGAAATCTGGAGACAGTAATTGAAGTTAAAGGAGTTAATTATTCTGGATATCCAGTTTTTAATACGCCAAAAGATTTTTTGGAAGGCTTAAAATATGCGGGTTTTGATATTTTAACAACTGCAAATAATCATGCTTTTGATATTAGCGAACGTGGAGTTTTAAGTACAATTGAACATATAAAAAATTATGGAATGAAAAACATTGGGAGTTATAAATCAAAATCAGAGAGGGATTCGGTTGTAATTTTTGAGCAAAACGGAATTAGATTTGCTGTTTTATCATACACTTATGGAGTTAATCTTTACCAAATTCCAGAAAATAAAAGTTATTTAATAAATAAAATTAATTCTGAATTAATAAGAAGTGATATTGGAAAATATCGCCAAAAAGGAGCTGAAATTATAATTGTATCTTTCCATTTTGGATTGGAATATTCCAAAAGCCCAAATTCATATCAAATGGATATCGTTAAAAAAACTATCGATTTTGGAGCAGATATAATAATTGGCGCACATCCTCATACTTTACAGCCAATTAAATTTTTTAAATCTGCAAATTCAAAAATTGATAGTGGATTTGTGGCATATTCGCTTGGCAATTTTATATCAAATCAACGTTGGCGTTATTCTGACGGTGGTGCTGTGCTTAATTTTACAATTGCAAAAAATAAAACTACTGGAGATATTAGTCTTGGTGGAGTTAGATATTTGCCAATCTGGGTTTTTAAAGGAAACACACAAAAAGGTTCTGAATATATAATTTTACCAACAGAAATTTCAAGAAGAGATTCAGCCCCTAATTACTTAGAGAAAGAAGATTTAAAACTTATGAATGAATGCTCTAACGATACGCATTCTATTTTGACCAAATTTTCATCAAATATTGAAAAGGATTCTTTTAAAAAAAGCAAACTCCGTAAAATTAAAAAAGATTATTTAGCAAATAAAATTTTTGTAGACCAAACTCCAATTTTATTGAAGAAAACTAGACCTTTCAAGTTTTATTACGATACACTCAATTTTATCAAAAAAGATTCAGCATTTCACCACCAAATTTATGATTAAGTCAATTTAAATTTCTATTTGTATATTTACATAAAGTATAAATTAAATTAGGTATAAAATGAAAAAAATATTAGTGGTTTTAACTTTTATTGTCCTATTTGTTGGATGTTCAACAAAAACTGATAAGGACTATTTTGCAGAAGCTAATGCAAAATTGGAAGCAAAAGAATATTCTATTGCCTTAGTGAATTTCCAAAAAGTGGTTGACGAATTTCCGGAAAGCGAGCATTATAAATTTGCTTTGCTTCAAACTGGCGAACTAAATCATGGCTTAGTTAACAAAGAAATATCAAAAGAAATTTCTTACGATAGAGCAATAAAAGCTTATACCGAATACCATTCAAAATACCCCGATGATCCAAAAGCTCCACAAACATTGTTTATGGTTGGTTTTATCCAAGCAAACGAACTTGGTAACATTGAAGAAGCAAAAACTGCATACACAAAATTTTTAGAACTATATCCAAATTCTGAAATGGCAGAATCGGCACAATCCGAAATTGATAATTTGGGTTTAGCCCCAGATGAAATTTTACTTAAAAAAATGGCAAATTAATTTGTGAGCGATAGCAATAATAAATTAATTAATCGATTAGATCCAACCTTAATTTCAAAACTTAATTCATTAGAATTAAAGGCTAAAACGGTAGTTGAGGGATTTAAGGTTGGACTTCATCGTTCACCATATCATGGCTTTAGCGTTGAGTTTAGCGAGCACAAAGCCTACATGCAAGGCGACCCAATTAAAAATATTGATTGGAAGGTGTTTGGCAAAAGTGATAAATTATTTATTAAGCAATATGAAGAAGAAACTAATTTAACGTGTCATATTTTGCTTGATATTAGTGCTTCTATGAATTACCAAAGTATTGGTATTATTTCAAAATTAGATTATGGGAAAATACTTGCTGCAAGTTTGAGCTATTTAATGGTTTCACAGCAAGACTCTGTCGGTCTTTCGCTTTATTCCAATAAAATTGAAAATTATTTCCCTCCAAGATCTAACAAGATATATTTACAAAAATTACTACAAGGACTTGAAAATGTTAGTCCTACCAACAAAACAGAAACAGCTCAATGTTTAAACTTAATTGCAGAAAAAGTAAAAAAGCGTGGACTTGTTGTCATAATTTCGGATTTTTTTGATAATGTTGATTCCATTATTACAGCGTTAAAGCATTTTAAGTATAAAAAAAATGAAGTTATCGTTTTCCAAATTCTTGACCCAATTGAAAAAAGTTTTGCTTTTGACAGAGACACAATATTTGTTGATATTGAAACCAGGGATGAGCTTTCCACACAACCGCACCAAATTAGAAAAGCTTATCAATCAGCAATGAACGAATTTTTGGAAAAATTAAAAAGTGAATGCTTAAATAATAAAATTGAGTACAACCAAATTGATACTAAAACCCCTTTTGACAAAGCGCTTTTTGCATATTTCAAAAAAAGAACAAGATTAAATTAGTTCCCTAAAATGAATATTTCTAAAAAACTATTTCCAAAATAGGTTGTTTGAAATTTTGCTGTATATTTATTTATACACCTATCTTTTATTTAATACACTCTTAAAATAGAAATTGTGAGTAGATAAAAAACGAGAAGTAAAAACTGCATTTTTATAACAAAAACGAATAAAAACTTATTAAAATTTTGAGACTGAGAAATTATTTTCGGCACAATCTTTGTAACTATCTTTGTAGAAATATTTTGGAGGAAATGATGAAAAATAAATTTTGGATTATTGCATTATTAGCAATTTCATTTACGGGATGTTACACAAGTTTTGTCCCAAGAGATTACGAATTAGAATCATACGAAAATTATGGTGATGAAAATTATTATGCAGAGAATGATACAGTAGTTTATCTGGATGAAAATGACAATTATGATTCAGAGGATAATACCATTATAATCAATAACTACCCAGATCAATGGTCGTGGGGATATGGACAATCAATTCATTTAGGTTATTATGTTTATGATCCATTTTACAACCCATACTATGACCCTTACTGGGGACCTTATTACTCGTCTTATTACTCACCTTTTTATGATCCTTATTATGGTGGGAACGTATATGTTTATGGTGATTTTTATTGGGGTTCAAATTATAGTGACTACAATTATCCTTCTTCAACAAGATATAGAAATGATAGAAATCATTGGACAAATTTAAGAAACAATGGTGGACGAGTTTCGGTTAGTAGAGATAGAAATACAAATATTGCTGATGATAGAAATACTTTTGACAGATTGGATAAAGTGAGAGAAATTGATTTAGATGGTGGTTTGAGAGTAACAAGACCAACCACGTCGGCATCTGGTGTAACAAAAACAGCTGATGTCAAAACTTCCACAATTAGGAAAAATGGCGAATCAAAAACTGTTACAAGAAAAACTACTGATTTGGAAAGAAGAAGAGTATCTGACAAAATTATCGACAAAGGTTCAAACAGAGAAAGCATAGAAACTCAAAACCAAAACAAACAAAAAGTTACTAAAAAGTCAGATATTATTTACAAAACTAAAAATAACAATACTCTTACTCAAAGCAGAAGTAAAAGAGTTTATTCTTCAAGTGAGAGTAATAGAAGTAGTAACTCTAAAAATAATTCTAAGTCATATTATCGACCTTCTACAAGCTCAAGCAGTACTAATTCAAATGTTAGAAGCTCACAACCAAGAAGCAATTCAAGCTCAAGAAGTTCTTCAGTAGAAAGTAATTCTTCAAGACCAAGTGTTAGTAAGCCATCAAGTTCTACTTCACGTCCAGCAGTAAGCAGTCCTCCAAGAAGTTCGAGTAATTCTTCAAGTTCAAGAGGTTCAAGTAGTTCAAATAATTCAAGAAGTTCAAGTAGTTCAAGCAGAGGAAGAAGATAAAAATGAATAGCAGAATAATTAAATCGATAATAATCTTAATGGTTTTAATCACATTTTCAATACCTAATATGATTAAAAGTCAGAATGAAAATGATGCTTTAAGATTAGCATACCCGGATATTATTTCCAATGCAAGGGCTTTAGGAATGGGAAATAGCTATCAAACAAGGAGTGGTGATTATTCCGCAATGTTTTTTAATCCTGCTGGTTTAGCTCTTTCAAAAAAATCGCAGTTTACAGCAAGTTTTTATCATCGTTCAACTGGAAATAATTCCAACTTTTTCGGTAACGAAAATAATTCAAATAATAGCTCAACAAATTTTAGTCAGTTAGGTTATTTATACAAAGCTCCAACAACTCGTGGAAGTTTGGTTTATGGTTTTGGTTATCAGACTGATAAAGATTTTGCATCATCGCTAAAATTTAATGGTTTTAATCCTAACAGAAATTCGATGATTCAGGATTTAACATCAAAAAATGATGATGTACCATATTTGCTTGGTTTGAGCTATGGAATATTTGATACGG
>PCUD01000011.1:12111-15901 GCA_002786785.1 Ignavibacteriales bacterium CG18_big_fil_WC_8_21_14_2_50_31_20
ATTTATCAGGTAATTTTTCTAATAACAGAGAATATTATGAGGATGATGTAAAAAATATTTACAATAAGCCTACTGATATTTACGATGCAAATACGGCAAATTTTCAAACATTTTATTTTAATGATGGAATATCTTGGAACATAAATGCATGGGAAATTAGACTTGGTTTTATAGTAGATTGGATGGATTTTATTCAAGTTGGAGCTTCAACAAAACTTCCAACAAAATTTGTAATAAGAGAAAATTATTATTTGGAAGGTTATTCTAAATTTAGCGATAATTATTTTATTGACCTAAATCCATCAGAAAGTTTAATTGAATATAAAATTACAACTCCTTTTGAATTTTCGCTTGGATCATCGGTTAATTTGCACATTGTAAATATTAGTGCTCAAGCAACTATAATTGATTATTCACAAATGGAATTTTCTGGTGATCTTGAGAAATCAATTATAACAGAAAATAATCGTATAATAAATCAAAATTTTGGAACTGTAATTAATTATAATCTTGGTGCCGAATTAAAAATCCCATTCACCGAAATTAGTGCGCGTGCTGGAATTATGTATTATGCTTCTCCTTATAAAAACGATCCACAAAGTTTTGACAGAGTATATTTAAATGCTGGTGCAGGAATTGAAGTTAGTAATTCCATCAAATTTGATTTCGCTTATTCCTATGGATTCTGGGACACGTATTCAGATAATTATGGAAGCAATCTTTCAAGAGTAAATCAAAGTATATCATCTCAAACATTTATATTAACTACAACTGTGGTGTATTAAGCAAATATGTTTAATTGCTAAATTGTTAAAAGCTTATTCTAACAATTTAGCAATTCCAACTTCCTATCAACCTTAAATTATTCTAAAATTTATATTTCCCAATAACAATACTTCTCACATTTCTAATAACAATTACTCTTGCAATGTATTTTTACTTCCTCTATTTTTAAATTATCAAAAAATTAAATTGGTACAGCTATTTTAACTAAAGTATACAAAATTGAGAGTAAGGACTATTATGTTATTGATGAAAATGGAAAATCAATAATATGTAGGCTCCCGGGCAAATTCAAAAAAAAATACCATTTAAAACAGAATAAACAAAGAGTACTAGACATTGTTACAATTGGAGATAGAGTTAAAATTTCAATTAACAAGGATGGACGTGGCGAAATTCTGAAAATAATGGATAGGGAAAACTTTTTTTCGCGTAAAGCACCGCTATTAAAGGGTACTTCTGGAAAAGGGGAACGACTTGAGCAAATATTTGCAGCTAATATTGATAATGTTGTAATTGTGGCTTCGGCAAATAATCCGGTTTTTAATAATCGTTTAATCGATAGAATCACGGTTGCGGCAGAAAGCTCTCACGTAAATGTGATTTTAGTAATTAACAAATGTGATATTGGAAATGCAGAAGAAATTGAAGGTTGGAAGGAAATTTATAATTCCTGCGGATATGAGGTTGTGGTTACTTCAGTAAAAGAAAATATTGGACTTGTTAAACTAAACGACGCTATTAAAAATTCAACAAATCTTTTCTGTGGAATGTCTGGTGTTGGTAAATCATCTCTTTTAAATTCTTTGTTCCCACAATTGGATTTCAAAATTGGAGAAGTTAGTGAATTGCTGCATAAAGGAAAACATACAACTGTTTCAGCAGTTTTACAGAAAGTGAACGAAAACACTGTAATTATCGATTCGCCTGGAATTCGTGAATTTGCTCCGTATGGAATTACTTGTGAGGATTTATCTCACTATTTCGTGGAATTTCTTTCATTTCAAAAGAATTGTAAATTTAGTACTTGCACTCATTTGCACGAACCAGGCTGTGCTGTTATTGATGCTGTTGATAATGAATTGATTTCTGTGGAAAGATATTATTCATATTTAAATATTCTTGAGAATATTGAGGATGCTCCTAAATATTAATCCTCAAATCTAAAAGAACAATTCTTAATTATAATTGTTAAACGATAAGCATTCTTAAATACATCATTTATGCTTGTTATTAAGTGCTCTAAATCATATTTTTTTAAGTTAAAATTTAGGTTATAATGAAGAAGACAATATTTTTAATTTTCCCACTTTTGTTTGTAATATTTGGATGTTCTGCTACCTCTATTAAAAGCAATAAAGAATTAACGAAAGACGCAAATAAATCAATAACACAAAATGAAAAATTAGCACAAGATTATTTTATTAAAGGGGCAATTTTAGATTTGCAGGGTGATTACACTGCTGCAATTTTGGAATATCAAGAAGCCTTAAAGTTGGATAGGCAAGCTGGTATTTACCATGCCTTAAGTAAAGATTATATAATAATTCAAAAACTTGCTCCAGCGTTAGAAAATGCAAAAGCTGCTGTTCAATTAAGTCCAAATGATGCCGAATTTAATCTTTTATTGGGTAACATTTACAAAATGGCTAATCAACCAGATTCTGCCGAAATTATTTTCCAAAAAGTAGTAGAAATTGATAGTCTTAATTTTCCAGCATATTTCCAACTTGCTCAGTTAAATGAAGCAAAGAGACCGCAAAAAGCATTAATGTATTATAATCGCTTAATTAAACTTAGCGGACCTGAATGGAATGTTCTTGTTAAAATTGCCGAATTAAATGAACGTTTGGGAAATATTGATAACACAATTACTACAGTTGAAAAGTTGCTTCAACTTGACCCATCAAATTTACGTTTACAAAAACTACTAATTGAATCTTATTTAAAAACAAAAAACAATGACAAAGCAATTTTACTTGCAAATGATGCTTTAAGCATGTTCCCTGATGATTTAACACTTATTGAATACAAAGGAAATGCAAATGCTAATCAAAATAAATGGGAGGAAGCTGCAGTTGAATATGAAAAATTGATTAAATCAGATTTACCATTTGAAGCAAAAAAAAGAATTGCTGGTGGATTTGTGACTGAAGCGGCAAAAGATTCAAGTATAATTCCAATAGCTAAAAAATTATTGTTTGAATTAGAAAAAGATTCTTCCGATTGGCAGACAAATGCATTTCTTGGAGAAATTTCGCTGGAAGAGAATGATGATTCTTCTGCAATTAAGTATTTTGAAAATGCTGCTAATTTAGCTCCGTGGAATGCACAACTATGGAGTAGATTGGGAGTTTTACTGTTTGAGTCGCAAAAATATGAAGAAACAATTACTCAAATGAAAGCAGCAGTTAATAACTTCCCAGATGATTTTGTAATTAATTTAATTCTTGGACTTTCGCTTTCGCAACAAAAGGATACTGAAGGCGCTGCTCGTGCTTTAGAACATGCAGTAAGGCTAAATCCTAACGATTTAACCGCTCTTCACGCGTATGGTTTTACATTAAATCAACAAAAACGCTATGATGCCGCTTTAATTTATTTGGATAAAGCACTTAATTTAGCTCCTGATAATATTCAAATTATTGGTACAATGGGGATGATTTACGATTCCATGAAAGATTATGTTATGACCGATTCGCTTTATAATAGAGCTTTGGGAATAGATTCTTTGGATGTTTTAATTTCTAATAATTATGCTTACTCTCTTTCTGAGCGTGGAGTTGAGCTTGAAAAAGCATTAAAATTAGCCGAATATGCTGTTGAAATGCAACCTAAAAATTCCTCTTATTTGGATACAATTGGATGGGTTCATTTTAAATTAGGTAACTTTGAGAAAGCAATAAAATTTATTGAACAAGCAATTGAAGAAGATAGCGAAAACGCTACTCTTTTTGACCACCTTGCGGATATATTTGCAAAAATGAATAATAAAGAAAAGGCAATT
>PCUD01000011.1:15925-16495 GCA_002786785.1 Ignavibacteriales bacterium CG18_big_fil_WC_8_21_14_2_50_31_20
CCCGAAATACCTAACGTAAAAGAGAAATTAGAAAAAATGAGTAAAGCATGATTAATAAAAAGAATATTTTGATATTTATACTTGGAGTCATATTTCTTATTGGCTGCAGTAGTGAAAAGGAAATTACAACAACCACTTCAGAACAAATAGTTCCAGCAAGTTGGTTAATTAAAAAATTGGAAGGAAACAGACGAAAGATAAAAACGTTTGAAGGCACCGGAACAATAAGTGTAAAAAGTGAAGAATTTAATGGGAAGACAAGTTTTCAGATTTTGATAAAAAAGCCTGATTCAATAAAAATTTCCATATATGGTCCTTTTGGTATTGATATTGCTCATGGAGTATTTTCAAATAATAATTTTATGTTTTATGATGTTCTTAAAAATCGTGTATTTACTGGAACAAATAGTAAAGATGTATTGAAAAAATTATTTAAAATAGATTTATCGTTTGAAGAACTTATTGATGCTTTTGCTGGAGCTGTTAATCTAACTGAAAGACTTAGAACTGAACCAACAGATTATGAAGTTTTAGAGGATATATATAATTTGACCTATATTGATAAAATGA
>PCUD01000011.1:16520-17739 GCA_002786785.1 Ignavibacteriales bacterium CG18_big_fil_WC_8_21_14_2_50_31_20
ATAACAGTAAAAATATTTATCGCATCACAAAAGAGGATTTAGAAATTACAGATTATCTTGTAACTGATTTGGCTAATTTGGAGTTGCTTTCTGCGGAATATTCCAATTTTAAAATTTTTGAAGAAGTACCAATTCCAATGGTGCTATTAATTAGAAACAAAAATTTACACCAAAGTGTTAATATTAATTATAAAAAAATAACAGTGAACAGAGAACTAAAATCTCTATCAATTAAATTGCCTTCCGATGTTAAAAAAATAGTATGGTAGCATTTAATAAACATATTTTGTTGATAATATTATTTCCCTTTGTGATTTTTGCCCAATCAAATAATAATATTGCGTTAAAAAACAATGAATTGGCAAACATAAAATCTAGAATAATAGAGTTGGAGAAAGATTTAAAAGATAAGCAAGTTACCGAAGCAGAGGAAATAAAAATATTAGAGAAAATTAACCATCAAACTCATCTACTAAATAAAATTATAAAAGATATAGGAATTGAAGAAAAGAAGATAGAAAACCGCATTAACAAAATATCAACCAAAGTGGAAAATATTAAAAGTGAAGTAGCTGACTTGAAACGCGAATATTCTGACTTTGTAAAATGGCTTTATGTAAATAGCAAAGATTCAAAATGGAATTTTTTAATTAAGTCCAATTCATTTAATCAAGCTATCATGCGATATAAATATTTCAACTACATTACTGCAAGCAATGAAAAAAAGGTTAATTTAATTGTTGAGAATAAAAAGAAATTAGAAAAATCGACTCTCGACTTAAAATTAGAAAACGAAGAAAAACGAAAAATTGAGGCTGAAAAAATTAGTGAAATTGAAAGACTAACAAAAAGGCGTATAGAAAAAACGGATCTAATTGCCAAACTAAATAAAGTTAAAAGAAATATTGAAAAAGAAATTGAGGAAAAACGGAAATATGAAATTGAAATAAAAGCACGAATTGCAAAACTAATTGAAGAAGAAAGAGAAAAGGAACGCAAACTTCGTGAAGAAAGATTCAATAATAATTCCACCGAGCCAATAATTCCAAAAGTAAATTATGCAAAGTTCGAAAATTTTTCTGACCTAAAAGGAAAAATGACTTGGCCAGTTTCTAATGGAAAAATTATTAGAGATTTTGGCGAAAACAAAAATCAGAAGCTAAAAACAGTTACTCTTAATTATGGAATTGATATAAAATCAAAACCCAACGAAAAAGTT
>PCUD01000170.1 GCA_002786785.1 Ignavibacteriales bacterium CG18_big_fil_WC_8_21_14_2_50_31_20
TCTCCTTTCTTTTTAGAAGTTCATTTTTCTACTAAATATATTAGTAGTAACTCATAAAAGAAAGTGAGACCTTTCATTAATTTAACGGGTTTAATGAATTTCCATCCATCCTATAAAACCTTTTGCCTTGTTAAGGGAACTAACAAATATTTCTTTATATCTTCTATCAAAAATAGTGAAAATAGTGAAAATATTAATTTTATTATAGCACTAATATAAAAGTATACCTTATTTCTATCCGAAATAAAAAAGGGACTTAAATATTCTTCGTTAATATTTAGTTTTGTATCCTCTTTTTCTCCCACTTCAATTACAATTATAGAATTATATTATTTTAATTTTTGAATATTAAAACATTTTTAATTAAGTTTAACCCGTCTATAAAAATGATGATAGCACATTGGTTTTTTATTGGGCAGGTGACATTTTCTGGTTTTCCTTTTTACTGCAACTAATTTAATATATGTTCCTTCAACCAATTTGAGGTAAAAATGACACGCAACGAAAAGACTTCTAAATCTGTAGCATCAAAGGCATCAAAACTATTAAAAAGCAAAAGTTCATCAAAAGCAGTTAAAAGTGTAGCGGGTTCTGCTTTAACTCAGGCTCCAAATAAAAAAGGGAAAAAGAAATAGTAATAACATTAAAAAACAACCATGACCCCAAAAACAAAAATAGCACAAATACTTCTAACAGCCACTCTCCTATTCACATTTAGCTGTAGTGATTCAATAACAGAAACTCCAGTTTCTATTGTTCAAATTGCGGATTCGGATTTAACTGTTGAGCTATCAAAAAATGAAATATGTACATACTTATGCACTGGCGGTGAGGATGGAGCAATAATTAAAACACAAGCAAAACATTCTGAAATTAGTGAAATAACAAGAAATTCCGAAACCAATTACTCTGCAATTTATAGTTACAAAGCTAAGGTCAATTATGTTGGTTACGATTTTGTTGAAATAGAAATATTGCCAGATGCTATTCCTATAGACGAACCAAATATTGCTAAAATAGTTAAAATTGAATTTTATATAAAATAGGGTATCTCTCCTTTTCCAAACAACAAAAATACTTCTGAATAACTGTTAGTAGTTTAGCAAAAAATAGGAAGTAACAAATGAGATTATTTACAGGAACAATTCTGTTAAGCACCATGTAATGTCATGAAATATGTTGCTTTTATTACTTACATAAAATTACAACCTATCTAACAGCAGCTGGACCTTTTAAAATTCTAAATGGTAGTGTTATTATTGCTCTTAATAAATCAAAAACAGCAGTAACTGTAATTCCAATTAATCTAAATGGCAAAAGTAATAACCAAATTATTGGATATAGAATTAAACCAATAATAGCAATGGGCCAGCAAATGAACAGTAAGATTAACCATAAAAAGAAAGTAGCCATAATATGCTCCTAATTTTGAAAGTTTATTTTATATGACGTATGCAATGGAATATTTGTTCTATAAATGTTGGTAATCCTATTTATTTATAATATTTACCACATCTGTCCAAAATAACTAGCATAGTAATAAATTCCCTCAATTGCTTATTGAAAAAGCTTAATTACAGTAATTCCCTTCAATTATAATTATAAATTGAGGGAATTTTTATTTCGCATTTAATTATAGCTAAATTAAATTTACATATAAATGAAAAGTCTATTTTAATACAAAACTTGATTTTAATTTTCCATAAATGTTTATATTTTGATGCCTCTATCTAATATTATTTATGGAATAATTTATGAACTCAATTCTTCTTATGGTTGGTAGTTTTGTTGGATATTTAATTGCTTATAATCTTTATGGTAAATTCTTAAGCAAGAAAATCTTTAAGATTGATAGCAAAGCAATAACTCCTAGTGAATCATTAAATGACGGAAAGGATTTTGTTCCAACAAAAAAAGGAGTTCTGTTTGGACATCATTTTACATCAATAGCTGGTTTGGGACCAATTGTGGGTCCTGCAATAGCAATAATATGGGGATGGGTTCCAGCCGTTCTGTGGATATTCTTTGGCTCAATATTTTTTGGAGCGGTTCACGATTTTGGAGCTTTAATATTAAGTATGCGCCACAAAGGGACCTCAATTGGTGATATTTCAGCTACTCTAATTTCTCCTAGAATTAGAATAATGTTTTTGATTATTATGTTTATTGCCAACCTGATGGTAATTGCTGTTTTCACTTTAATAATTGCAATTTTGTTTGGAATGTATCCTTCTGCTGTTATCCCAGTTTGGAGTGAAGTTCCTATTTCCATTTTGCTTGGATATATGATATACAAAAAAGGAGCAAATCATTTATTTTGGGGAATTATTGCTGTTATTTTAATGTTTGTATTTGTAGTTATAGGCGTATATTATCCAATTAGTCTTCCTGAAATTGTTGGCATAAATCCTTTAGTTATTTGGGCAATTGTATTATTGATTTATGCATATTTTGCTTCAATATTACCAGTAACAACACTTTTACAACCACGCGATTATATAAATAGTCACCAGCTTTTTATAATTTTATTTTTGTTAGTTCTTGGTGTATTTGTTTCTAACCCAGAGTTTGTTGCACCTGCTATTAATGCGGCTCCAGAAGGTGCTCCATCTATTTTGCCATTTATATTTATTGTAATTGCATGTGGAGCAATTAGTGGCTTCCATAGTTTAGTTAGTGGAGGTACAACATCAAAACAATGCGCAAATGAAAGCGATGCTTTGCCAATAGCTTACGGAGGAATGTTAACCGAAGGTTTCTTGGCAATACTTGTAATAATTGCTGTGGGTGCTGGTATTGGACTTGGTTTGGAAGAAACCAGTGGAAACGTGTTAACTGGCACTACTGCTTTTACAACTCATTATGGTACTTGGGCTTCGGCAAATGGATTAGCACCTAAATTAAAAGCATTTGTGTTTGGTTCAGCAAACTTAATGGCAAGTTATGGTTTACCAATGAATTTTTCTTTAACTATTATGGGTGTCTTTCTTGTAAGTTTTGCCTCAACAACTCTTGATAGTGCAACGCGCATTCAGCGATATATTGTTAGTGAATTTACACAAAATATTAATATGCCATCGCTAGCAAAACCTCATCCAGCTACAATGATAGCAATTGGCATTACAGCACTGCTTTGTTTTAATAGTGGTTTTACTGAAACAGCATTAAAAAAAGGTGCGTTGGCACTTTGGCCCTTATTTGGTGTAACAAATCAATTGCTGGCAGCCTTAGCATTACTTGCTGTTACTGTTTATTTAGCTAAGAAAAAGATTATGCTAAGTATAACTATTATTCCAGGTATTTTTATGGCAATAATTACTATTTGGGGTTCAATTGATAACATTCAGCAATTCTTAGGTACTGGCAACATATTACTGTTAAGCATTTCCATTATTTCTTTATTACTGGAAATATGGATAATTATGGAAATAATAAGAATTTTGCGAAAGAGAGATTTATCGCCATATAAAATATCAGGATTGAAATAACAATATGGTAACTGACTTTATTGGATTTGCTTGTCAATTTTTTGAACTTTAACGCAAACTTTTCTTTTAAATAATTCTTCAAATAAAGCTTTACGTCTTTCAAGGCTCCAAAGTTCAACTTCCATATTTTTGGTTGCCTGCAATTTAATAGTAACTTTATTTGGGGAAATTGTAGTTGTAAAATCGATAACACTGCTGTTATGAGTCCTATCCAAAGCATCCATAATTCTTAAAATTGCGGAAAGTTGTTTAACTATTTGCTGTTGATTTTCTGATAAAGTGTTGTATCCCTCGTGCGATTTCTTTGGATGGCTTTTTCTATGATAACGAGCAACATTTGCTATAATTTCAATTTCTGTATTGTTAAATCCAAGAATTGCGCTATTTCTAATAATATAATAAGTATGACGATGATGCTGCGCGTGCGAAATATGATAGCCGATATCATGCAATATTGAAGCTGCTTCCAGAAACTCGCGTGCATTTTCATTCAAATTGTGTAGTTCTGAAATCTGGTCAAATAATTTTAATGCAAGTTTGGACACAAAATAGCAGTGTTTCGAATCGTACTTAGATGATTCTGCAAGCTGCTTAATGCTTTCAAAACGAATATTATGTAGCTTAGTTCCATCGCCGCCAATGTCAAATTTATCCATTGAGTCAAGAATTATTCCTTCACGCAAAGCGTAATCGGAAATAATCATCTTTTCAATTTTTAATAATCTAAATATTGTTGAAACAATTATTACACCAGCTGGAATAATATCAACTCTTTTTTCTTCAACACCTGGAATAGTTTTTCTAGTTTCAGCCGTTTTCTTTCTTAGAATTTTTCCTTCAATTTCAAACAAATCATCAGCTGTAAATTCAAAATTGTTTAAGATTGGATTTTCTTTATTCCCTTCACCTTTAGCTGCTTGCAGCATCATTCCAATATTCATAATTGTGCCAGAAGAACCAACAAATATTTGAACATTTTGATTTTTAATTGGAGTAAGAATTGGAGCTAAAACTCCTTCCACCCATTTTCTTGCTTGTGTGATTCTTTCTGTTGTTAAAATATAGTCGGGGAAAAATCTTTGTGTTAATCTAACAGCACCGAGTTTCAGACTATTTGAATAGAGTATTTTTCCATTCTCACCAACAATAAATTCTGTGCTTCCTCCGCCAATATCAATTGATAGTGACTTAGTATTGTATATAGGAACTGCTTTCAGAATTCCAAGATAAATTAGGCGAGCTTCTTCAAGACCGCTTATCACCTCAATTTCTATTCCAGTACGATTAAGAACTGCAGCTATAAATTCATTTTTGTTTAATGCTTCACGGACGGCAGAAGTTGCAGTTGCACGCATTATGGCATTATGTGAATCCGCTATTTTTTTAAATCGGCTAATTGCTTCAATAGCTCGGTCAATTGATTGCGGTTGAATAGTTTTTATATCGCCAATATTACCTTCACTTAAACGAATTACTTCTTTTTCTCTATCAATAATTTCAAAATTACCAGAAGGCAAAACGGAAACAACAATTAAATGAAATGAGTTTGTTCCAATATCGAGTGCGGCTAATTTTTTGTTCATTATTTTAATCCTATTGCACTATCTAGTTTTATCTTCTTTCTCGGAAATTTCTTCAAACTCAGCCTCAACAATGTCTTTTTTATCAACTTTGTATGTTGGGGCGTTTACTTTAACATCAACTTTTGGTTTTTCATTGGAGGAAAGGGATGAAAAATACCTAAAAATAATTCTAACAGCCTTCATAAAAAAATAGAAAGCCAAACTATAAATTATAAATCTAATAAACATTACTCTCCAGATACGGGATTAAAATATTCTATAAAAGCTCTATCTTCCCTAAAAATTTGATTGAAAAGCTCATCAAAATCTTTTTCGCGGTTAACAAAATCAATATCAGTTGAGTTAACAATTAATAAGGGAGTATTATTATACTTGAAAAAGAAATTGTTATAAGATTCACTCAATTCTCTTATATAAGCTTTTGTAATACTCTTTTCAATTTTTCTATTTCTCTTTTTGATGTTGTAAAGTAGTCTATCTGTACTAGCTTGTAAAAATATTACTAAATCTGGTTTTCTTAATTCTCGCTGCAATTGTGGGAAAAGTGTCTCGTATAATTTTAGTTCATCACCACTTAAATTCATATAAGCAAAAATGTTGTCTTTTTCAAAAATATAATCCGAAACAATAAAATGCGAGAATAAATCCTCTTGATTTAGTTCCTGTTGCTGCTTAAATCTATTTATAAGAAAAAACATCTGCGTTTGAAAAGCATATCTTTTGCGGTCATCATAAAATTTTGACAAAAATGGATTTGTTTCAAATTCTTCCAATATAAGCTTTGCATTAATTTTATTTGCTAATATTTTTGCAAGCGAGGTTTTTCCAGCACCAATAACTCCTTCAACTGCTATATATCTAATTTCAGCCAATATTTCACCTAATTTTCATTTAGATTAAAATTTACTTTACCAATAATATATGTTTCACTAAGCAAGTTAATCAAATTTTTAATTTTATTTTGGGTTCTAGGGTCAATTAATTCATTATCAATTTCACATAAAGGCACAAGCACAAAATCTCTTTTATCATAATCTTTATGTGGAATTATTAAATGTTCATTTTCAAAAATTAATGAATCTATTAAAATAATATCAATATCAATTTCTCTCTCCCCCCAACGGACAGATTCTGTTCTTCCGACTTCTTTTTCAATCTTCTTAACAACAAAATAGATTTCGTTTGGTGAATAAACAGTTTCAATTAAAACTACGCCATTAAGGTAATTATTTTGTGGAATTTCACCGTAAGGGGTTGTTTCATAAATGCTTGATGTTTTAATTAAGCTAATCTTATTGTCGTTGCTTAAAGAGTTTATTGCATCTTTAAGATATTTTTCTCTATCGCCTTTATTGGAACCGAGTGCCAAAAATACTCTACTCATTTTTTTCTTTCATCACCTCTGCTTCAACAAAATCTAACATTCCACCAACTGGAACACTTCTTTTTCTAACTTTAACAATAATTTTTTCTACTCCATCAAAATTGAGTATAACTTCGTCAGCAATTTTTGTTGCAATGGTTTCTATTAAATAATACTTATGTGAGTGAATAATTTTATCTAAAAATTTATAAATTTCATGATAATTTGTGGTTAAACTTAAATTATCATGTATAGCAGCTTCTGAAAAATCTGTGTAAACATCAACATCAATTTCAAATTTTCCACCAATATTTTGTTCCTCTTTTAATGCACCGTGATAGGCATAAAATTGTGCGTTTTTAATACGAATTATGTTAGTCAATTCTCTTCTCTTTTACTTTATAATAATTAAACAGACCTCTAAAATTAGCAAATAAAATTCCCATTAGCACCAAAGAACTTCCCCAAATATGGTTAGTATCAAATTTTTCGCTTAGAAAAATAATGCCAAGAATAAGTGCAATTATTGGAGTTATAAAAGATGATAGCGAAAGTATTACAACATTAATTTTTTGCATTAACCAATAGTATGTAGTAAAAGTAATTACTGTTCCAAAAAAGGCAAGATATAAAATGGATGAAATTGCTTTTGTATCAAAAACAAGTGAACTGCTATCTTCAAATATTAGTCCAGCTGGAATTAAAACAATTCCAGAAATTAATAATGGAATAAAATTCATTGAAAGTGGATTTAATTTATTTCCATGTTTTTTAATTACAACGGCAACTAGTCCTTGTATTATTGCACTAACAAGAATTGCTATCATGCCCAATGAATTTTCGGATAAATCCAATGACATATCTTTCCAAAAAATTATAATTATTCCAATAAATCCAATAAGAACTCCTATTAGTTTATAAATTCCAACGTGTTCATTAGGTATCATTAGCCAGGAGAAGAGAATTACAAATAATGGAAACACAGCAAATATTATTGATGTTAATCCAGAGGGCACAAACTGCTCACCCCAATATACCATCGTAAAAGGAATAATAAAGGAGAAAAATGCCAAAAATAAATATAATTTTATTGACAGTGGATCGGTTTGCAATTTAACTTTTGAAATTTTCATCACGATAAAAACAAAAAAGGATGCAATAAAGAACCGAAGTCCAACAGCAAACATTGGAGTTAAGGAATCCAATCCTACTCTAATTGCCAACCAAGTTGAGCCCCAAAGGAGCGTTATTAGAATATATCCTAAACCAATTTTGAAACTTTCACTTTTCATATTTTAGATTTTTTAAGGTTATGTATAAACAATTATTTAATTTTTACTGAGATTCCCGATAAAAGCATTCGGAATGACATGCGTTTCTCCATTATTCCACTTACTGAGATTCCCGTTAAGAGCATTCGGGAATGACATGCGTTTTTCCATCCTTCCATCATTCCATTATTCCATTTAATTATCTTTTAATGCAATTACACCAAAAGCTCTGCCCGATTCACTTTTATCTCGGCGAAATGAGTGGATGTAGGATTCATCAAAACTGCATAGTTTGGAATATTCAATTTGCGATTTTGGAACTCCAAAATTTACCAACATATCATAATTTATAAGAGAAACATTCAGCAAATATTTTTCACCCTTTGGAATTATATATTTTTCATGGAATTGTTCAGCAACTTCTTTTCCAACTTCGTAATTATTTTGCGAAATTGAAGGTGCAATATATACGAAAAGATTTTCTGGTGAACTATCAAAATCTTCCTTTAATAACAGTAGAGTTTTTTTCAGAATCAGTTGCTTTGTTCCACGCCACCCAGAATGAACTCCGGCAATAACTTTTTCAACTTTATCGTAAATAAAAATTCCCACGCAATCCGCCATAGAAACTGCAAGTCCAATTCCCTTTCTTGGAGTAATAATTGCATCGCTATCACCGACACTTCCACCATAACCGGTTGTTTTAATTATATCGGAATGAATTTGATTTTGGTATGTAACATCTTCTTTTTTCAATCCTAAAGATTCAAAAAATAGATGTCTATTTGATTCTACCCTCTCAATTTCATCATTTATGGCAAATGACATATTAAAATTAAATTTGTCGTTAGCATCCATTCTAAATTTTGTGCTCATTCCAAAAGTTATTTCTGGAAACTGTTCGAATATTTTTGATTTAATTATTTTCATTGGTTATTATTTATAGTATTTAAAAATAAACCATTATGGACTGCAAGTTCATAGTTTTGGTTACGAATAAAATTTGTTTTGAAAAACCAAATGACAAACCATAAAAGCCAAATAATATCCAAATTTCTATTTCTAATATCCAAACTTTTTTATTTTTTATGCATTTCCCATGTTAAATGTTTTCTAATGCTTTCTCTAAATCCATAATTATATCTTCAGCTTTTTCAAGTCCAAGTGCAAATCTAATTCCACCAGGGTCAATTCCTCGTTCTGCCAATTTTTCTGGAGGAATTACGGAATGAGTCATAGAAGCTGGATGTTCGATTAATGTTCTTGTATGTCCAAGACTAACAGCCAAAGTCATAGTGTAGGCGTTATCTGCACAATAATCAATAAACTTAGCACCATTTCTTTTGCAATCCTCTGGGGAATCACCTTTTAATGTAAAATAGACTAAAGTTCCAGGAGCAAATTCGCCTTCAAAATTTCGCATTTGTTTTTTTGCTAATTCGTGATACTTAAAAGATTTTAATCCAGGATAATTTACTACATCAACTTTGGGATGTGCCTCAAGAAATTCTGCTACTTTAGAAGCACTTTCAATTTGGTGCTTCTGTCGCACAACAAGTGAAGGCAATCCGTATGTTAAAACAGTCCAAGCACTTTTAGTATTTAAACTTGCTCCAAAATCCTTACGATACATTAGCATTCTATCACGGAATTCTTTGCGTCCAATAACAATTCCACCCATGTCGGTTCCAAAACCATTTAAACCTTTTGTTAATGAATGAACTGAAAAATCGGCACCAAGCTCAATTGGTCTTTGGCAATAAGGAGTTGCAAAAGTGTTATCAACAACTATTTGAATTTTATCCTCGTGATTTCTGTTCTTATTTAATTCATCAACAATATTTCTAACTTCCTCAAGATTAATTATATCCATATTAGGGTTAGCAGGCGTTTCAAAATAAACTACTCGTGTATTTTCATTTGCAAATTTTAGAATATTCCCAGCATTTGTTAAATCGGTTGGATGAACTGCAATGTTATAGCGCGGATACCAGTTATTGAAAAGCGAAATTGTACATCCATAAAGAGTTGAATGAGTAATTATTTCCTCACCAGATTTTGTTAAAACTCCAAGAACTCCAGAAATTGCACCCATTCCTGTAGCAAACGAAACTGCCATTTCGCCTTTTTCAATGTGTGCAAGATTCTCTTCAAGCATATCTTTATTTGGCTCTCCCAGACGGTCGTATATTAAAATTGGCTCATTATTACCTTGCTTTTCAGTTTGTGCAAATTGCAAAAACCCCAAAGCGCCTCTATCCACAGAATCTAATTTAAAAGTATTTGAAGATGAAAGCGGAGCAACAACGTGATGAGAATAATCCCATTTGTTTGAAATATTTTTACCATAAATAATTTGTGTGTTTAACGAATATTTCGATTCGTCAATTTCTTTTTTTTCTTCTGACATAGTCTAGCCTCAAATTTGTTTTAATATTAATGAGCAACCTCATCAAATAATCTTATGCTGAAATATATAAAAAGAGTTTTGATTAAAAAATATTTGTTTGGTAAGTTTTGTAAAAATACAGATTGCTAATCTGTGCTATATGCGTTCTTGTGTTTTCTAAAACATAGATTACTAATCTGTGCTTTAGGGATTCAATAAACTGTCTTTTTTTTAGGAACTTCTTTAAACCATCTGCGTCTTAAATGTTAACAATTAACAATAACTTTATTTGGGGGGAACCAATGAAGAAGTCGATATTATTTTTGTTATTATTTGCATCAACTTTTATTTCTGCAAATAATAAACTTATATCTCAATACACAACAATTGAAGAGAATCTTTTAGTAGGACTTAGTTCCGAAAATCAAGGACTTAAATTAAGTTCTGCATATTTTTTAGGTGAAATTAAATCAGACAAAGCAATAATTCCATTGATGAATTTATTTCACAATTCAAAAGAATTTTGTGCGCGCCAAGTTGCGGCTTTAGCATTATTCAAAATTGATTCGAAACGAGGAATGTATGCTATTAAACAAGCTATTCAATTTGATGAGAATCCACAAACACGTAAAATTTGCTCAATTTTGTACAATCAACATTTACTAAGAAAGCAAAATATTCAAATTGAAGTAGAACCAATTTTCGTTTCAAAACTAAATTTAAAATATGGTGACTACAAATTAATTGATTTCGGCTCATAACAATTCTTTTATAAACAGAAAGAATAAATGAAAATAATTTGGGACAAATTATTGCTGAAATTTGAAATTTGATAAGAACTCTATTTACTTGGGAAGCCTAATATTTATTAGGCTTTTTTTTACAATTAATTTTTTATTTACTTTTTACTTATGCATTTATTTACTTCATAAAATTATTTAGCATCTAGCAATACTAGGCTAAGTTATAGTTATAAAATCTTTATTAAATAATAATGTTATCAATAGAAAGCTGTTTTTTTTATTCCGCTTCTTT
>PCUD01000045.1:0-696 GCA_002786785.1 Ignavibacteriales bacterium CG18_big_fil_WC_8_21_14_2_50_31_20
ATAGCGGAGTTATTCATTCTGGAATTTATTACAAACCCGGAAGTTTAAAGGCTAAAAATTGCGTTTCTGGCTATAAAATGCTTCTCAAATTCTGTGACGAAAACAATATTAAATATAATTTGTGCGGAAAAGTAGTTGTTGCCACAAACGAAAGTGAAACAGAATATCTTCAAACACTTTTTAAACGTGGTGTTGAAAATGGTTTAAAAAATCTAAAAGTGCTAAATGAAGCAGAATTGAAAGAAATTGAACCTAATGTAAAGGGTATTGCTGGCATTTACGTCCCACAAACTGGAATTATTGATTACAAAGTTGTCTCTCAAAAAATGAAAGAAATTTTAATTTCGAAAGGTGTTGAAATAAAATTTAACGAAGAAGTAATGGGAATTGAAAAGCAAAATTCGCATCAAATAATTATAACTAAAACCAATAATTACGAAACTGATTTTGTAATTAGTTGCGCTGGTTTGCAATCCGATAGAGTTGCATTGTTTACCGAAACTGAGTTAAATGTACGCATTATCCCATTTAGAGGCGAATATTATAAATTAAAAGATTCTTCAAAACATTTGGTTAAAACCCTAATTTATCCAGTTCCCGACCCAAACTTTCCGTTTCTTGGAGTGCATTTTACCAACTTAATTGATGGCGGCGTTGAAGCTGGTCCAAATGCCGTGTTTTCATTTAAAAGAGAAG
>PCUD01000045.1:711-6987 GCA_002786785.1 Ignavibacteriales bacterium CG18_big_fil_WC_8_21_14_2_50_31_20
GGTGAGTTTTATAGGTCATTTAGCAAAAAAGCATTTGTAAAAGCACTTCAAAAATTAATTCCTCAAATTTCGGAATCTGATTTATCAAAAGGTGGCGCTGGAGTTCGTGCACAAGCCTGTGATAAAAATGGAACTTTGGTTGATGATTTCTATTTAATTGAAAATGAAAATATCATTCACATTTTGAATGCTCCATCACCAGCAGCAACCGCTTCATTAGCAATTGGCAACTTTATTGCCGAAAAAGTAGTTGAAAAAAAATTGTGACAGATTATTCCCGAAAATTAAGCATAAAAAATTAAACCAATTCCTTAATAAATTGTATATTTGTACAATATTTTCAAGTAATTCTGGCAATAATCTTGAGCAAAAAACTCGAAACATTTTTAATATTATTAGCGGATTTTATCACAATAAATATCTCGTGGTTTTTCTATTTCTATTTTAGAGTGGAATCAGGAATGTTTGTGTTGTTAACAGAACCAGTGTTGTTATTGACAATGGCAGCAGTATATATTTATTGGTTGTTGATATTTACTTTTGTGGGTATGTACCGTGTTTGGTTTGCATCATCCAGATTTGATGAGATGACAACTCTTTTTAAAGCTACTTTTGTGGGAATTTTTATCCTCTTTTTTCTAATACTCTATGATGACGCAACACATAATGTTGTTTCTACTAATCGCTTTTTGATACTAATTTATTGGACGCTTTTGCTGACTTTTGTTGGCACTGGACGTATTGTTCTTAGAAGCATTCAACGAAGATTGCTATTTAAAGGATATGGCAGAAAAAATGCAATAATTGTTGGTTATAATAAAAAAGCTTTTGAAATGCACAATACAATAGATACGTACAAAGGTCTTGGCCTTGATGTTATTGCGTTTGTTGCCGTAAATAATGAAAATATTGGAAAAATTCATAACAATATTAAAGTTGTAGATACGGTTCATAATATTAAAAATGTAATAGAAGAAAATAATGTATCCGAAATTATTCTTGCTCTTGAAAAGCACGAGGGCGATATAATGCTTGAGGTAGTTGCAGCTTGTGATTCCAATAATGTTTCAATAAAAATTATTCCTGATTTATACGAAATTATAAGTGGTCAGGCTAGAACTTCACAATTATACGGTGCACCGTTAATTAATATTTCCTCTCAATTAATGCCAGAATGGGAAAAGAAAATTAAACGCTTAATGGATATTGTAATTTCAATTCTTATATTAATTTGTTCACTTCCAATAATTATTGTTACATCTATTGCAATAAAATTAGAAAGCCAAGGGCCAATATTTTATCACCAAGAAAGATCAGGACTAAATGGAAAAATATTTAAGATGATTAAGTTTCGCTCAATGAGAAGTGATGCCGAAAAACTCTCTGGTCCGGTTTGGTCAACAAAAGATGACCCAAGAATTACTAAAGTTGGAAAATTTATTAGAAAGGTTCGTATTGATGAAATTCCACAAATGCTAAACGTTTTAAGTGGTTCAATGAGTTTAGTTGGTCCAAGACCAGAAAGACCATTTTTTGTTGAAAAACTTTCTGCAGAAATTCCTTTTTATAAAAGAAGACTCAAAGTGCGTCCTGGTGTAACTGGCTGGGCTCAAGTGAAACATAAATACGATGAGAGTGTTGAAGATGTTAAAGAAAAATTAAGATACGATCTTTTTTACATTGAAAACATGAGTTTAAGTAACGATTTGAAAATTCTATTTAGAACAGTTTTTGTGGTTATTTTTGGACAGGGACATTTTAATTAACCCACGAAGGGAATAAAAAGTATGAAAAAAGCAATAGTTGTAATACCAACATATAACGAGTGTGAAAACATTGAAAAAATGATTCACAGATTAATAGAATTATATCCAAACATTCATATTTTGGTGGTTGATGATAATTCGCCCGATGGAACTGGAAAATATGTTGAAGATAAATCGAAGGAAGATGATAGAATTCATGTAATTCATCGTGCCGGTAAATTAGGGCTTGGAACAGCTTATGTTGCGGGATTTAAATATGTGCTTGAAAGAGATTATGATTATGTTGTTCAAATGGATGCCGATTTTTCGCACGATCCAAAAGATGTTGGTCGTTTATTAGAAGCAATAGAAGAAAATGATTTAGTTATTGGAAGCAGATATATACAAGGTGTAAACGTAATAAATTGGCCAATGTCACGTCTGTTATTAAGCTATTTTGCTTCAATTTATACACGTGTAATTACTGGAATGCCAGTAATGGATGCTACTGGAGGATTTAAGTGCTTCAAAAGAGAAGTTCTTGAAAAGTTAAATCTTGATAAAGTAAAATCAAACGGTTATTCCTTTCAAATAGAAATGAATTTTAAGACGTATAAAATGAATTTTAGAATAAAAGAAATTCCAATTGTTTTTACAGATAGAGTAGAAGGCACTTCAAAAATGTCAAAAAAAATAGTTCACGAAGCTGTAGCAATGGTTTGGAAATTACGTTTTCGTTCAATACTTGGAAGACTTTAATTAATAAAAATAATTCTGTAAACAATGCGCATATTTAATGATTGATATTTCGATAATAATAGTAAACTACAACGTAAAGGAATTTGTTAAAAATTTACTTTACTCGCTTCAAAAAGCATTGCAGAATTACACATCAGAAATTATTATAATTGATAATGCCTCCTCTGATGGTAGTGCATCTGATATTGAAGAAAAATTTGATTACGTAAAAGTTATTGCAAACAAAGAAAATATTGGTTTCGGAAAAGCAAATAATCAGGGACTTGAAATTGCGAACGGAAAATATATAGCACTTTTAAATCCTGATACAATTGTTAGAGAAGATACTTTTTCTAAATTAATCGAATTTATGCAAACCAACAAAAATGCTGGGATGACAACTTGTAAAGTATTAAATCCAGATGGAACATTGCAATTAGCTTGCCGTAGAAGTTTTCCTGGTCCCTGGGTTTCATTTACTAAAATTACTGGGTTAAGCAAAGTTTTTCCTAAAAGCAAAATATTTTCAAAGTACAATCTTACTTATCTTGATGAAAATTTAACAAACGAAGTTGATGCAATTTCTGGATCGTTTATGTTTTTTACAAAAGAAGTTTATCAAAAAGTTGGTGGGTTTGATCCTCAATTTTTTATGTATGGTGAGGATTTAGATTTATGCTATCGAATTCAACTTGCAGGTTATAAAGTATTTTATGTTCCAGAAACCGAAATAATTCATTATAAAGGTGAAAGCACAAAACGTAGTAGTATTGACGAAACCAAAATATTTTATAATGCAATGCATTTGTTTGTAAAAAAACATTTATCTTCTTCTTTTTTGGTTGAAATAATTCTTCGCTCTGCAATAATTGCAAGACGTTTTATTGCATTTATTAGTACTTATAAACTGTCTTTAATATCTGCTATAGTTGACTTAGTCTTTTTTACTGCAGCATTTGTTTTTGCAGAGAAAATGTATAGACCAGGGAGTTGGAGTGGCTTCCCAGAGGAAGTTAAACCATGGATTTTCTTTTTCCCTGCGCTATTGCAATTAACAATATCTACTTTTGGTGGTGCTTACAGGCGAAATTCAATATCGGTTCTCCGAGCTGTTTTGTTGCTTATTACTGGGTTTATTTTTTCTTCTGCTCTAACATATTTTCTAAAACAATATGCATTTAGTAGAGCTGTGTTGCTTATTACTTATTTATTTGCAGGAAGTTTTTATGTTCTTTGGCGGTTTTTAGCCAAAATTGTTTTTAAAGTTGGAGTGGCTGATTCAGTTAAAAATACAAAAACTTTAATTGTTGGAAGTGAAAAATATTGTACCGAATTAACCAAAAAACTTGATAAAAGCATAACTGATATTTATACAGTAGTTGGCTTTATAAATGAAACTGCTGTCGGAATTGGAAAAAAAATTGGTAATTATTCAGTAATTGGTAGTTTAGAAAATATTGTAAAAGTAATTAAAGAAGAAAAAATCAATAAAGTAATATTTGCTTCGCACGAAATATCGTTTGAAAAAATGTTTAAAATAGTTTCTCAAAGTGATAATTTAAACGTAGAATTTCTTGTTGCTGGAACTGAACTTGATTATCTTGTGGGAAAATCATCCGTAACAATGCTTGAAAATATTCCATTATTAAAAGTAAATTATAACATTTCGGAAGCTTCGCATAAAATTATTAAAGCATTTTTTGATTTTATATTTTCATTTTTGATGTTACTTATTTATCCAATTGCAGCTATTATTTCACTATTCCAAAAAGAAAAAGGATACTTTGTTCAGTTTATTTTAGGTGTGCCTGCAGTTTTTATAAAAAAGAAAAGTTTTGTTGGACCCCAAAATAAAGCTAAAAAATCTCAATTATATTTAGGTAAGCAAGGATTAACTGGTCTGTGGTTCGTTGAAAAAGATAATTCGGTAAAAGAAAATGATTTTAGCAAATTAGATGTTTATTACGCCAAAAATCAAAATATTTGGTTAGATTTGGATATATTAGGAAAAAGTTTTAGTAAGATGTTTTTCAGTAAGGAAAAATAGGAATTTGGAGAAAGTATGGCATTTACAGAGTTAGAATTTGAAAAACCAATTATTGCTCTTGAAAAGAAAATTGAAGAGATGAAAGAATATGAAGAAAATCTTGATATAAAAGAAGAAATACAAAAACTTGAAGACAAAGTTATTATTCTAAAAAAAAGCGTATTTAATAATTTAACAAGATGGCAAAGAGTTCAGTTAGCCCGTCACCCCGAAAGACCATACACACTTGACTATATTTATCTAATGACAAATGATTTTATAGAGTTACATGGCGATAGATTATACAAAGACGATAAAGCTATTGTTGGTGGATTTGCAAAAATTGACGATCAAAAAGTAATGATTATTGGTCACCAAAAAGGACGCGATACAAAATCGAATGTTTATCGTAACTTTGGAATGGCTAATCCTGAAGGTTACCGCAAAGCACTTCGTTTAATGAAAATGGCTGAAAAATTTAATACTCCAATTATTACTTTAATTGATACTCCAGGTGCATATCCAGGCTTGGAAGCTGAACAAAATGGACAAGCTGAAGCAATTGCAAGAAACTTGCTTGAAATGAGCAGACTAAAAGTTCCAGTAATTGTTGTTATTATTGGCGAAGGTGCCAGTGGAGGTGCTCTTGGTATTGGAGTTGGCGATAGAATTTTAATGCTCGAAAATACGTGGTATTCTGTAATTAGTCCAGAATCTTGTTCATCAATTCTTTGGAGAACTTGGGAATATAAAGAGCAAGCAGCAGAAGCTCTTAAATTAACAGCAAAAGATTTATTAGAGCAAAAAATAATTGACCGAATAGTTCCAGAGCCACTTGGTGGTGCTCACAAAGACCATAAATTAATGGCTGTTACTTTAAAACAAGCCTTAATAGAAGAATTAGAAATTCAATTAAAAATAAAACCAGAAAAATTGGTTAATAACCGTCTTGAAAAATTTGGCAAAATGGGAGTTTTTGTAGAATAAATATTAAAGTTTCTGCAAAATAAGGATTTATCTCTTTGTCATTTCAATCCCGATGTTTTTTCGGGAGAGAAGTCTCTCACAATTTGAAAGATTTCTCACCCACAAAAAAACAGGTTAAAAATGACAGATTCATTATTTTGCAGAAACTCTATTCCAATTTCAAATTTATTCAATTAATAATATGATAAAACATGTTTCGCAAATAAGAGTTAGATATGCAGATACAGATAAAATGCAATTTGTATATAACGGAAAATATCTTGAATATTTTGAAGTTGGAAGAACAGAGTTGTTGAGAAATATTGGTTTGCCATATTCCGAAATTGAAAATGCTGGATTTCAATTGCCTTTAATTGAAGCAAATTTAAAATACAAAAAACCTGCAATTTACGATGATTTGCTTGATATTGAAGCGATGGTTTCATCTCCAAATTCTGCAAAAGTTCATATTGAATATAAAATTAGAGAACACGAAACTGGCGATTTAATTTGTGAGGGATTTACTTCGCATATGTTTATTCATTCAGAGAGCAAAAAACCAACTAGACCGCCTAAAATTTATGTTGAAAAATTATCCAAATATTTTACGGATAATTAATTAATTTTTCGACAAACAATGCCAAGTTAAACCTGGATAATGCAATAGGATTAAAATAAACAATTTTAGAAAAAGAACAATCAATATAGAAGCAAACTTGCCCCGACTTACTCGGTCTTAGCGTTTGTACCCAAAAGGTTAAGTGAACAATAGTACAAACGCTTAGAGCGAGTTAGTCGAAT
>PCUD01000045.1:7011-16493 GCA_002786785.1 Ignavibacteriales bacterium CG18_big_fil_WC_8_21_14_2_50_31_20
CAAAATAATGTTAAAAAAACTCAAAGAACTCTCAAAAGATACCGCAATTTATGGCATTAGCACTATGATTGGAAGGTTTTTGGGATTTCTGTTATTCCCAATTTATACCAACGTTTTTAGTCCCAGCGAATATGGTCATTTCACATTAGTTTATGCTTATTTGGGCTTCCTTAATGTTGTTTATATTTATGGAATGGACGCTGCTTTTATGAAATACACTTCATTGGCAAAAAATGAAGAGAAAAAAGCAACGTTTTCAACTCCATATTTTTTTGTTGTTTTCACAACGGTAATATTTTCGCTGTTGTTTTATATCTTTTTGATACCAATTAGTAATGGAATAAATCTACCAATTGAGTATTCAAATCTTCTAATTTACGTTATTTTGATACTTTTATTTGATACTTTTGCTCTAATTCCGTTTAGCAGTTTACGTTTGGAACGCAAAACGCAAAAATTTGCATTTATTAAAATCACTAATATTTTCATTAATCTTTCGCTAAACATTATTCTTATTTTAGTTTATGGATTTGGAATAGAAGCAATATTTATAAGCAATCTTGTTGCCTCAATATTTTCATTTGTTGCCTTAATTCCAGAAATTGCAAAAAAATTGCAGTTTCACATTAATATTTTAATTCTAAAAAAAATGCTAAAATTTGGAATTCCATATCTTGCCGCCTCTTTTACTTCAATGATTGTTCAAGTGATTGATGTTCCAATAGTTGAAAAATTGACAAATACTGCGACTTTAGGAATTTACAGAGCTAATTATAAACTTGGCATTTTTATGATGCTTTTTGTTCAAATGTTTAATTTTGCTTGGCAGCCTTTCTTTTTAGAAAATGCAAAAGAGAAAAATGCAAAGGAATTATTTGCCAAAGTTTTTACACTCTTTCTAATAATCAGCTCGGTTGCTTGGGCATTTTTAAGCCTTTTTGTGGCAGATATTGTTCAAATTGAAATTGCTGGACGTACATTGCTGGGAAGTCAATTTTTGGAAGGTCTTCCAATAATTCCAATAATATTGCTTGCTTACCTTTTTAATGGATTATATATGAATTTTACTGCTGGAATTTATATTGAAGAAAAGACAAAATACTTTCCAATTGTGACCATTGCTGGAGCAACAGTAAATGTTGCAGTAAATTTTACATTAATTCCAATTTTAGGAATTATGGGAGCAGCGTGGGCAACTTTAGCAAGCTATATTGTTATGGCAATTGGTTTATTTATTGTTTCACAAAAATTCTACAAAATTGATTATGAGTACAATAAAATTCTAAAGATATTTATAATTATTACAATTACAGCGTGTATTTATTATTTCTATAATGAAGTTATGAACATAGGAATAAGAATTTTGATTTTTGCAATGTTCATTTTTGCACTATTTGGATTAAGAATAATAAAGAAAGATGAACTAATTAGAACATTAAAATCGTTTAGGAGAAAAAGGAAAATAAAAGTATAAACAAAAATGAAAAGTATTTTTACTGAGATTAACGCTAAAAAATATGAAAATATATAAACACATCATTTAACAATTAAGGAAAAAATGAATAGAGTAAAACTGAAAATTAAAAGAATTTCTGATAAATATAATGATATTTCACTTCCAAATTATGCGACAAAAGGAAGTGCTGGAATGGATATTCGTGCGGCAATAGATGATAAATTAATAATTAATTCTGGTGAGATAAAATTAGTTCCAACAAATTTAATTTTTGAAATTCCAGAAGGGTATGAAATTCAAGTTAGACCACGAAGCGGTTTAGCTTTAAAACATGGTATTGGGTTATTAAACTCTCCTGGTACTATCGATTCTGATTATAGAGGGGAGGTTGGAATTATTATGAATAATATTTCCAAAGAAAATTTTGTTGTAAAACGTGGTGATAGAATTGCGCAAATTGTTTTAACGCAATTTTATAAAGCAGAAATTTTAGAAGTTGAAAGTATTTCGGAAAGCCAGCGAGGTGATGGAGGTTTTGGTCACACCGGGAAAAAATGAAACACGTAGCACAGATTAGTAATCTGTGTAAATGAAAAAAAACAGTAATAAATAAAAGATTGGGACTTTAATAAAAAATGACAGATTTCGTTCACTTACATAATCATACCCATTATAGCTTGCAAGATGCAGCGTGCACAGTAGATACCTTAATTGCAGCAGCCGTAGAACATAAGCAGCCAGCAATTGCTTTAACAGATCATGGCGTAATGTATGGGGTTTCAGAGTTTTATAAAAAAGCAAAAAAGTCTGGAATAAAACCCATAATTGGCTCCGAGATATATATTGTTTCACAAGGTTCGCGATTTGACAAATCTGAAAAAGTAGAAGGACAAAAAAAAACAAAACACTACAGGCATTTAATTCTTTTAGCAAAAAATGATATTGGGTATAAAAACTTAACCAAACTTGTTTCAATTGGTTTTACAGAGGGTTTCTATTATAAACCAAGAATTGATATGGAAGTCCTTCGAAAATATAAAGAAGGATTAATTGCTACAACTGCTTGCATTGGTGGAATTGTTGCTGGACCTTTGCGAGAAGGAAATAATGAAAAAGCAAGAGAAGTTGCAATTGAATTTAAAGAACTATTTGGTGATGATTTTTATCTTGAAATTCAAGAGCATAGAATGGATGGTGACGAGGTTTTTAGAAATGAAATTCCAAAACTTGCAAAAGAACTAAATATAAAATTAGTTGCAACTAATGATATCCATTACATTAAAAAAGAGCATGCAATTGCTCATAATATACTGCTTTTAATGTCCGATAAAACTGGTGAAAAAGATTATAGAGAACTTCGTTATAAAACTGATGAAATTTATTTTAAATCAAGCGAAGAAATGAAAGCTTTATTTCCAAAATATCCAGAAGCTATATCTAACACAATTGAAATTGCAAATAAAATAGAGGACAATATTTCATTTGGTGGGTTGCATTTTCCTGAGTTCCCAATTCCAAAGGAATCAAATGCAAAAACACTTTCAGAGTATTTAGAATTATTAGCTAAAGTTGGCTTACAAAAACGTTATGAAGGGAAGGAAATTACTAAAGAAATTTGGGATAGATTTAATTACGAAATTAAAGTAATTAACGATATGGGCTATCCAGGATATTTTTTAATTACTGCCGATTTTATAAACGCTGCTAAAGATATGGGAATTCCTGTAGGACCAGGAAGAGGAAGCGCTGCTGGTAGTTTGGTGGCTTTCGCTTTACGGATTACAAATGTAAATCCCCTTGATTATGATTTGCTTTTTGAACGTTTCTTAAACCCTGCTCGGCAATCGATGCCCGATATTGATATAGATTTTTCTGACGACCAACGTGGTGAAGTTATTGAATATGTTAAGAAAAAATATGGTGAAGAATCTGTTTGCCAAATTGTAACTTTTAATAGACTTTCATCTAAAGCCGTTTTGAAAGACGTTGCAAGGGTTCTAAAAATATCAATTCCTACTGTAACTAGTATTACTAAGTATATTCCGTCAAAGTTTGGAAAAGTTTTTTCTATTGAAGAATCACTTGCCAAAGTTGCAGAGTTAAAATGGGTTAAAGATTCAACCGACCCACAAATAAGGGATTTAGTAAAATATGCAAAGGTTTTGGAGGGAATGAATAGAAATAACTCCAAACACGCAGCCGGTGTTGTTATTGCTCCAGGTCCAGTCAGTGATTATGTGGCTTTAGCAACAGCAGGTACTTCAAAAGATTTAGTAACACAATTTAATATGAAGGAGCTTGAGGTTAGTGCAGGATTGCTTAAAATGGATTTTCTAGGTCTGCGTACGCTCTCAATTATTCGTGATGCTATTAAACTTATTGAAAAAAATAGAGGAATTAAAATTGTTGCTGATGAAATTTCTTTGGATGATGCCAAAACTTACGAGCTGTTTTCTAAGGGGCAAACCACAGGTATTTTTCAATTTGAATCTGGTGCAATGCGTGAGCACTTAAAAAACCTAAAGCCAACAAGCATAAAAGATTTAGCAGCAATGAATGCCCTTTACCGCCCTGGTCCAATGGAATTTATTGAAACTTTTATTAATCGAAAACAAGGTAAAGAAGAAATAAAATATGACCACCCAATATTAAAATCCATTTTAAATGAAACTTATGGAATTATTGTTTATCAAGAACAAGTTATAAAATTAGCAAATCAAGTTGCTGGAATGAGTCTTGCCGATGCCGATATTCTTAGGCGTGCAATGGGAAAAAAAGACCTTAAAGCAATGCAGGAACAGCGTGCAATATTTATAAAGGGAGCCAAAGAAACTAATAATATTTCAGAAAAAATTGCTTCTGTAATTTTTGACAATATTGATAAATTTGCAAACTACGGTTTTAATAAAAGCCACGCAGTTGCTTATAGCTATGTTGCTTATCAAACTGCATATCTTAAAGCAAATTTCCTTCCAGAATTTTTAGCCGCAAATCTAACTCACGAATTTGGCAATTCTGATAAAGTGTCTATGTTTCTTGAAGAATGTCGCAAATTAAAAATTCAAGTTCTTCCTCCAGATGTTAATATTCCTTCGGTTGATTTTAATGTAGATGGTAACAAAATTATTTTTGGAATGAAAGCCATTAAAAATGTTGGGGCTCCTGCGGTTGAAGCTCTCAAAATTGGAAGAGAAAAGCTTGGCCGTGATTTTAAAACCATTTATGACGTTTGCTCAAATGTAGATACTCGCATTATTAACAAAAGGGCTTTAGAAGGTTTTGTTCTTGCTGGAGGTTTTGATAATTTAGTTGGAACAAGGGCTCAAAACTTTGCTGCAATTGAAGCAGCACTTGCTTATGGTTCAAAATACCAAAGTGCAAAAGAATCTTTAAGTGGTGGATTATTTGGTGACGAAGCTGGTGTAATTGATATTGAAGAACCAGAATTGCCAAAAATAAATCCTTGGCCTCAAAATGTTCGTCTAGCAAAGGAAAGGGAAGTACTTAATTTTTATCTTTCAGACCATCCTTTAAAAAAATATGACTTGGAGTATTATTCCTTTGCAAATGTTCATTTAGGTGAACCAGATACTTTTGAAGGGAAGGAATTTGTTGTGGCAGTTGGTGTTGTTACAGAGTTTAGAACTAAAATAGATCGTTCAGGAAACGAAATGGCTTTTTTCAAAATTGATGATTTTTCTGGTTCTTGTGAATGTTTAATGTTCTCAAAAAATTATAGCGAATTTGGAACATGTATTGTTCCCGAATCAACTATTATTGTAAGAGGAAAATTGGAAAGCACTGGCGATTCAATAAAAATTCACGTTGACGATGCTTTTCCATTAAAAGAAGCAAGAGATAAACTTACAAAAAAAGTGCTTTTGAACATTAATTCAGAAATTCATGACGAAGAAACAATTGCTAAAATTAAATTTATACTTTCTACTTATGCTGGAACAATACCTGTTTATATGCGAGTTCAAATTAATGGATTAAAACGCGATTTTTATTTAAACAAAAAAGTAGCTATTTCAGATAATTCAATTTCTGCAATAGTAAGTATTTTAGGTGAAAATGGAATAACATACCTTTCATCCTAATTATTGATTAAGGTGCTCAATTTTCGTAACTTTGTAGTTCATTTTATAATTATGAGGAATAATATGGTTCAGAAATGGGCATTAGTTTTAGGTGCTTCTAGTGGTTTTGGTGGAGCATCAGCTGTTGAGCTTGCTAAAGCTGGCTTTAGCATAATTGGTATTCATTTGGATAGACAAGTGACAATGCCTAATGTGCATAGTATTATTAGAAAGATTGAAAAAACTGGTCAGAAAGCTATTTATTTTAATATGAATGCAGCCGATCAATTAAAAAGAAATGATACACTTGATGAAATAAAAGAAAGATTTGCAACAAAAGAGCATCCACACATTGATGTTTTAATTCATTCTTTGGCTTTTGGTACATTAAAACCTTTTATTAGCAAAGATGCAGCTAATTGTGTTTCAAAGGCTCAAATGGAAATGACGCTTGATGTAATGGCACATTCACTTGTTTATTGGACTCAAGGATTAGTGCAACGAGATTTACTTGCCAAAAAAGCTCGAATTTTTGCTTTAACAAGTGCTGGTTCACAATCAGTATTTCCATCTTATGGAGTTGTTTCTGCTGCAAAAGCTGCTTTAGAATCGCACATTAGACAATTAGCTGTTGAACTTGGTACAATGGGTGTAACTGCAAATGCCATTATGGCTGGCGTTACAGATACTCCTGCTTTAAGAAAAATTCCCGGAAATGAAAAAATGATGGAAGCTGCAATGGGAAAAAATCCTGGCGGAAGGCTTACTCTTGCTTTGGATGTTGCTAAAACTATTGTTATGTTAACAGACGAAAAAGCTGATTGGATTTCTGGAAATGTTTTACAAGTTGATGGTGGCGAATATATTGTTAATTATACTGGTGAAATTATTTGTAAACCAATAAAATAATTTTATTCAGTATTATAAAAACACCAAATATTTAGAATAAAATGATAAGTTAAGCTTATCTTAATACAAGATTTAATAAAATAATGGAGAAAAAATGAAACCCTTTGAATTTACAGACGAAAATTTTGAACAGGAAGTACTAAAATCGGAATTACCTGTAGTTGTTGATTTTTGGGCTGCTTGGTGTGGTCCTTGTAGAACTATTGCACCAATTATCGAAGATTTAGCTAATTCTTATGAAGGTAAGGCTAAAGTAGGAAAACTTGATGTTGATTCAAATCAACAGACTGCAATTAAGTATGGTGTTAGGTCAATTCCTACTGTATTAATAATTAAAAATGGTAGTGTTGTTGATACAATTATTGGTGCAATTCAAAAGAATGGGTTTGTTGAAAAATTAGAAGCAGTACTTTAATTAATTAAATATTTAAATAGGGACAAAGTATTTTGTCTCTATTTTTTATTTTCTTCCACACAAAGTTTTATCCGTCTATTTCTTTTATCAACTCTAAAATAAGTTTTAAATTATACAAATAGTGCTTCAACCCCTTTACTTATAAGGCTTTTCTTCAAAAATGAAAATTATTAGTATTGATTTTTAATTATATAAGTCTGTTTACAAAAATTGCAGGCAAATTTAGTGTAACAAAAAACACCTTGACAAAAAATAATAGATATGTTAACTTTTATACTCAACTTAATAGTTGCATTGTTCTTAAATACCTATGAACACTAAATAGTTTAAAGATAATAGTTCTAAATGAGCTTTGTTTAATATAAATTATGTTTTCTGGTGGAAATAAATTTATTTTTATTTCTTAATGAAATCATACTTGACTAATAAATTCAAAAGCATTATTTTAGTTCCGTTATGGTATTTATAATTAAAGCGGAAACAACTTGATTACATTTTTGTTATTTAACACTTATATTTTGACGAAAGGTTTTCAAAGAAGTTCCATTAGCTTTAAAAAAGTTTACACCAATTAATTCACTATTTCTAAATTAAACAAGGAGAAACCTATGTTTAAAAGATTTTTTACAATTTCATTATTACTTGCATTCGTTGCAAGTTTTACCATGGCTCAAAATTCTCAATTTATTTTGAAACCAAATGGTGAAAAAACAAAAATAGCTAATAACAAAAATTTCAAAGAAGCTATTTTAGAAACAAGAATTACTACACAAAAAGGTGAAGTTCTTACTTCTGCTTTTGCTACACCAAGCAAAGTTGCTGCTGGTTTAGCTGATACTTTAACTTATCGTAATAATGGTGGTACTTGGAACTCAAACTTTGGCTTTTTTGGTCAAGATGTAATGTTCCAATTTTTCGTAGCACCAGCTGATATGGATATTAAAGGTATTGGTTTTAAATGTTCTGATGATGCAGGTGCAGCTAACGCAACTATTAGTTTTAGAATGATTAGATTAAATTGGACTGAAGAACAGTTAAGAGCTTATCATGCAGCAGGATTTACAGGTAAGAGACAAGGTTACTATCCAGCAGATGGTGATGGTATGAACAATATTGATCCTTTTGGTGAAGAAGCTACTGGTAGTTGGGTTTCTACTGATGATAATTATCCACTTCCTCCATGGACTGATAATGCAGATCCTGCACTTAATACATTTGAATATCGTTTATGGTCAGATGGTAATTATGGATGGCCTGTAACTCCAGTTATGTCTGCGAGTTCAACAGATGATATTATGAACTGGATTAATACAATTGACCTTGGTTATGAACCTCAAGTTACTGAAGGCGAAGTTTTTGCAGTTGTTGCTGTAAACGATGGTATTACTTTAGATGCTGACAGAATGGGTTTCTATGCTGCAAGTGATGTTGGATACCCAGGATGGAAATTCTACGAAAATGGTAGAGCAGTTGCAGGTGGTTTAGAAGATGCAGGCTGGCACATTAGAGAATTTACTTGGGATTTTAGACTAGCTGTAGAAATTACAAGTGATTTAGCTCCTTCAATTGTTGACTTAACAAATTTGGGTACTACTCTTTCAACTGAAGCAAGAACTGTTGAAGCTACTATTACAGATACAAATCCTGGTGGCGGAGCTGCTGGTGTTGCTTCTGCAAGTTTAGTTTATACATTAGATGGTGGTGCGGAAGTTTCTGTACCTATGACTGCTAGTGGTGATGTATATTCTGCAGTAATTCCTGGACAAGTTCCTGGAACAGAAGTTACTTACTATGTTACTGCTATTGACGTTAATGGCAATAGTGCTGTTTCAGCTCAAACAGTAACTTATAAAGTTTTCTTAATTTATGATAATAATAACTTAGTTGTTTTCAATGGTTATACAAAAACAACTGGTTATCCTCAACAATATTATTGGGGACCAGATACTTCTTATTCTGCAGAATGGACTTATGATGCTTGGGCATATGGTCCATTAACAAAAGAATTAGTTGATAATTATAGAAACATCTTCGAAATTTGTACAAACGGTCCTGCGGCTTATAACAGAGAAGTTATTTCTGAATGGTTAGCTGGTGATGCTACACGTAATTATTTACTTTCTGGCGAAGAATGGTTAGGTGCTGATAATAATTACACTGATCAAGATTATGCAGCTGGTACTTTTGAATATGATGTTCTTGGTGTAACACATAGTTACAACGATGTTACTTATGATGGTACTTCTGGACAAGAATTAGCATCTGTATTCTTCCCACAAGAAGGAACACTTTTAGGTGGACCAATGTTTGATTATGTGGCTGCTGTTGTTGCTGGTGGTGACGCAATTGATTCAGTTCTTTATAACCCAATGTATGAAATTAGTACTGCTTCTAACTGGCATGATGGTTTCACAAGTGTTGATGGTGCAGAAGTATTTATGAAAGCTGAAACTCGTGGTATTTTAGGTGCTGCTGCTGTTCAAACAGTTAATGTTGGTGTGAGCAGACAATTAGATGCTGGAAACAAAGTTGTATTTATGACTTATGATCCACTTTCTATTAACTCTACACCTACATATGAATGGTTAGGAAGAGGAAATCAATCTAATACTTTTCAATCAAT
>PCUD01000045.1:16513-28231 GCA_002786785.1 Ignavibacteriales bacterium CG18_big_fil_WC_8_21_14_2_50_31_20
AAGTATTCAACTTATTAGGACAAGAAGTTGCAACTTTAGTTAATAGTGCTCAAAGTGTTGGTTCTCACGAAATAAACTTCAACGCTAGCAACTTAACTTCTGGTGTTTATTTCTATACAATTAAAGCTGGTGACTTTACAAGCACACGAAAAATGATGCTTATTAAATAATTTTGCTATTATTTAATTGAATATTAGCAGTTCTCTTTGAAAATAGGGGAACTGCTAATTTTTTTATTCCGAAGCAATTTTAGGAATAATTCCAAGTAAAATGTTGAGTTTTTATCAAATAATTTTGGAGTAGACATGAAAAAGTTACTCACTTTTTCAATAATTTTGTTTATTTCGGTCTTCACTACTAATCTTTTAGCACAATCTTCAGCCGGTAAATTAGCCGGAAAAGTAGTAGATGCCGATACACAAGAACCATTGATAGGTGCAAATATTGTTTTATTAAATACGTCTCTTGGTGCTGCTTGTGATATTGATGGTAATTATTTTATTTTGAATATCACACCTGGTACTTACGACGTTCAAATAAGTTTTGTTGGTTATACTTCTAAAATAATTCAAGAAGTTAGAGTTATACCTGGCGTAACTTATGAATTAAATGCAACTTTATCTCCTGGTATTGCCATGGATGAAATTGTTGTATCAGACAAAAGATTTTTTGAAGAGAAATCAACTAATACTGTAAAAGTAGTTGATGCAGATCAAATTGATAGATTACCTGTACGTGGTGTAACAAAATTAGCTTCTTTGCAAGCGGGTGTTGTTATGGCAGAGGGTAGTGGTGGTGCTGATGGAAATGCTACTATTAACGTACGTGGTGGTCGTGGTGGCGAAGTTTTATACATTGTTGATGGTGTACCGCAAAACGATTCATATTTTGGTGCAAATTATTCTCAAGTTAGTAACTCTGCCGTTGATCAGTTATCATTCCAAATTGGTGGTTTTGAAGCTAAATATGGTCAAGCACAATCTGGTATTATAAATATTACAACCAAATCAGGCTCTCCTAAGTATAATTTATTTGCAGATGTGTTAACGTCTTCATTTACAGATGATTATGGTTATAATCTTTATACTGTTTCATTTGGCGGACCAATTATTCCTGGTGTTAAAGAACATACTTTCTTTTTAAGTGGAGAAAGAGGATGGTTTTTAGATTCTGATCCAAGAGCAATTCCATTGACTATTCCTTCTGTTGGCATTAATTCTAATTATAAACCAAACATGAATGGTCAAGCATACAGAATTTCTGGAAGAACTTCTCATGACTTAAAACCATTTACTTTAAGACTTGGTGCAAATTATAATTATACAGATGATAGAACTTATGTTCATTCTTACGCAAAAAATAATTCTCATCATTATCCACGAACAATTTCAGATAACTTAACAATTAGTGCTCGTTTAAGTCAAACTGTTTCTTCTAATGCTTTTTGGAATTTGAACACAGGCTTCAAAAATTATACTAGAGAAGAAGGTGATGGTCTATTATTTGATAATTTAGAAGCTTATGGTGACCCTGCATTAAATGATGAATTAAAAAATCCTGATGGAACTCCGATAACTCCTGGTTCAAGATTAGGACTTGATGCGCAAGGTTCTTTCTTCAAAGCTGGACGAGTTTCAAACAGTTATAACAAAGCAGATAATAAAACATTTTATGCTGATTTTGATTTTACAGCACAAATTGATAAACATTTATTTGAAGTTGGTGTTGGTGCTGCTTATGATATTCTTCGCAGATATATTATTGGGCCTGATAAATTAGCTGAAAATAAAGATGTTTTAACTTACGAAGAAAGATTAGCTTTGCGTCTTCCTACTTTAATAGGTTATGATGTATTTGGTAATACTTCTAACGAAGATAGAAGAGCTACTATTGAAAATTTTGAATTGGATATGTCAGCTAAACCAAAGACACCTCTCACTGCTTATGCATACGTACAAGATAGATTTGAGTTAGAGGATATGGTTCTTAATGTTGGTCTTAGAATGGATTATTTCGATTCACAACAAGATATGTTAAGAGATGAAACTCTTCCTTATGCTTATGGTAATCCTGATATTTTTGATTCTGGTGATTTTATCATTAAAGATCCTGAATTATTCTTTTCACCAAGAATTGGTTTAGGCTTTCCTGTAACTGAATCAACAGTTTTCCATGCTCAATATGGCAAATTTATTCAAAGACCAAATATTATTGATGTTGTTACATCTGTTAATGATTTATCTGGTTTAATTAATGACGGTAATTTTGGTGTTAATACTGGTACAGTTAATAGTCAAATTACTACTCAATACGAAATTGGTTTTAGACAAGTTTTGGGTGATAATGCAGCTGGTTTAAATGTTACTGCATTTTATAAAAACACAAAAGGGCTTGTAAATAACGAAACAGTATTTTTCAGAAGAAATGAAGGTGGTCAAGTTGATAGATATTACAGACCAACAAACTCAGATTTTGGAACTGTAAAAGGTTTTGCTTTATCATTAAATGTTAGCAGTATGAGCTATTTATCACTAAATGTTGATTATACATTTTCTATGGCAGAAGGTACTGGTTCTTCTACTGGTTCATCTGTTATGGCTGCATTTAGAAATGACAATGGTGAAACTCCAAAAGTTATTGCTCCTTTAGATTTTGACCAAAGACATACTGGAGTTGTTAACTTAAACTTCTTTATTCCTGAAGGAGATCTTGGAATATTTGAAATGTCTTCATTAACATTATTATATTCATTTAATAGTGGAAGACCATATACTCCTTTAACTGCTCAAAATATTGTACCAGGAGGAGAATCTAATCTTGGTGAAACAAAAGGTTACGTAAATTCTGCTTTTGGGCCTGGCTCAAATAGAATTGATTTAAAATTTGAAAAATCATTTAAATTATTTAATGATTTCTATTTATCTCCATACTTATGGGTTGAAAACGTTCTTGGAACAGAAAACGCAATTAACGTATATCGTTCAACCGGAAATCCTTATTCATCAGGGTATTTAACTACTGAAGAAGGAAAAGCTAGAGCAGCTCAAGTTGCTGGATATGCTGAAGATTATAAGGCTCTTGAATTAAATCCTTTTAATTTTGGTATTCCTAGAACTATTAAATTAGGTGTGAAAGTTAGATTTTCAAACTTTGGTGGTTAATTATGAATGAAATTAATACTGAAATAAATTTATGGCGGAAAAATGAAAAACATTAAAAACAATTATTTTAGAAAAATATCAAAACTGACTTTTCTAGTAATTATTTTTCTTTTTTCAATTGGTGCTACAACTAACACCGTTAAAAAAGGCAAAACTAATACTATCAAAAAAGTTCTAGCTGGCGGAGAATTTTTCGTCTTTGATATTAATAATTTACTTATACCCTTGGATAATAAAGGCGTAATTGCTGATGTTAACCCTGGTGATCCTGCATTACAATATGGACATTATGATGAAAGTACTTTCTTATTTTCATCTGGATTTTATGTTTCTGGTTATTCAAACGGAAAAATGTGGGGAAATGGAGTTTTATCTGCTTCCCGCATAGAAGACTATCAACCAGGTCCTGTTGGTTCTAACAAAAATGATGCAAAAAATCAACTTTATATAGTTTCTCAACAAGATAAACACTTTGGTGAAAGCTGGCAAGAATGGAGCGATGCTGTTTCTATTGGTGCTGATTTTTATGATGGCGATGGCGATGGTGTTTATAGCCCTGTTGATAAAAATGGTAATGGAAAATGGGATAGTGATGAAGATAGACCAGACATTCTTGGCGATGTTACTGCTTGGTGTGTTTATAACGATGGTCTTGTTTCTGCTTTACGTCGTTTTTCTGTTAATCCTCAAGGAATTGAAATTCATCAATCTGTTTTTGGCTTTAAAGCTAAAAGTATTGTTGGTGATATTATGTTTGTTCGTTACAGAATTAAAAATTCTGGTGCTTTAGTTGATACTTTGAAAGACGTATATTTTTCTGCTGCAGCTGACCCTGATTTAGGTGATTCTGGAGACGATTTAGTTGGTTCAGATATCAAATTAAGTGCTGGTTTTGTATATAACGATGGAGATGATATTAGTTATGGTACAAATTCTCCAAGTTTCTTGATGGACTTTTTTCAAGGTCCTTATGTATATATTCCTGGTGAAACTTTTACTGATGTTGATGGTGATGGAGTTTATACAGATGGCGTTGACGAAGCTCTTGATACTGCTTTTGTAGTTAGAGGTCCTCAAATTGGTGTTGACCAATACATTGGTGCCAAAAACTTACCTCTTACTTCAATGACTCAATATATGCAATCACATCCTACACATGGTGACCCAAATACTCACGAAGAACTTCGTAACTATATGATTGGTGGTCATGGAAAAACGGGTGATTCATTATATGTTAGTAAATGGACATTTGGTAATGGCGATCAATTAGGTGCTGATACTGTAAATATTCAAGCAAAATATATGTATTCTGGTGAACCTGAAGCTGGAACAGGTTGGTTGAACATTGAACCAATTGACCAAAGACAAATGAGTAATACTGGTCCATTTAATTTAGCTGCTGGTGAATTTCAAGATATTTACGTTGCTTATGTAGTTGGTAGAGGAACAGATCCTAAAAATAGTGTAACTGTTGCTAAAGAAACTGATCAAACAGCTCAAATTATTTTTGATAATAATTTCCCTGCCCCACCACCACCAGACCCAATTGAATATACAATTGAATCTGGCGATGGCTTTATTGATATTACATGGGATACTTATAAACAAGTACCTTATGATGTTATAGATACTGTGCTTCTACTTAGAAATAAATTTGAAGGATATTACTTAACAGCTTTTGGTACACCAACTACTCAAATTACAATTAATGGTGTACTTAATGCTAAGGAAATTGCAGCCTACGATTTAAATAATATTGTTGATAATATTTACACGGTTGATAAAAGTGGAAATACCAATTTAATAAGATCTGTAAGTTCTAACCAATTGGATTCTTCCCTTTATGCAGACCCTGCAACTGGTAGAATAAGATATCGAGTTACTAAAGACCCGCTTACAGGAAAGGACTTGATTCCAGGTCACGAATATTATTTTGCACTAGGAATGTATACTTTAAATCATAACGCAATAGTAAACAAAGAGACAGGTGTTTATGGAGTCAAAGGTGACTACATTGATCCTACTAACTCTGCATTTAATGCTCTTGAAACTGCCCAATTTACTTTTACTTATGGAGTTGATGAAAGTAATCCTGCGTTAATAGGTGGTGATGGAGATAATACTTCGGGCGCTGCTGATGGTAAAGTTAAATATGTTGTTGTAAACAAAGAAGAATTAACTGGTGATGATTATAGTGTTACTTTCTTCCAAAATACAGACTCAACCACATATAGAGTATTTTGGAAATTAACTAATACTACAAATAATACTGTTTTGGTTGATTCATCTACTAACTTCGATTTTAATTCAGATAATATTGCTGCGGTTCCAACAGAAGGGTTTATTCTAAAAGTTGAAGAAGCCGTTGCCGAAATTTCTGGTTTAGGCAAGCAAGAAACTAATTTCGAAACTGCTACCGAGTGGTTTGATGTTTTTAACAGAGCTGAGAAAACAGGTGCCTATTATGTTGGTACTGATATTCTTGGTGGAGCTGCTGATGATTTAGATAACCCAATTGGGAACCCAGCATTTCCAGGTACCACTTCAAAAATTATTACTGCCGGCGATTTAAGACAAATTGAAGTTAGATTTGGTGAAACAAGCATGGCATACAGATATCTTAATGGTTTTGTTGGTGGAGCTATTGGAGCGATAAAAGATTATTTTTATGGCGAAGCTGTTACACCTGCTGATACCGTTTCAAAAGGTCAAGTAGGTAAATGGGATACAGTAAATGACCATGCAATGGGTCTTGTTGAAGTTCCTTTCTCTGTTTATGTTAAAGACACAAAATTTGGTGAAGACAAAAAACTTGCTGTTGCTTTTATTGAAACTTCTAAAGATAGTAAAATTGCTGCAAGAAGAAATCCTTATGGTAAACCAGATGGTATTTGGGATCCACTTGATAGAGTTGATAGATCTAAAGAAGTAATTATTGTTTTCAATGAAGATTATAATGCTGATGGTAGTAATCAAATTTATAAAGGTGGTTTCGATGACGGTAAAGGCGGAAAGGTATGGGCTGATATTATTAACGGTTACAAAGCACCTGCTAGAAGTCTTTCACCAGAAGATAGCTTAATTGCTGCTTCACCATTTTTTAATGCTATGTATGTGTTAAATATCCATAGAATTCAAAACCCAGATTCTGTTTCTACTGTGTTACCTTTCTGGTCAGATGGTGATAAATTAACTGTTGGAATTGATAAATATCCATATACAGATAAGGATAATTACACGTTTACCACAAGAACTGGTGGTGCTTTAACAAATGATGAATTAAAAAATAACTTTGATAAAGTTAATGTATTTCCTAATCCTTTATTCGCATATAACCCTCAAACGAGTTATAATAGCAGAGTAAAAGCTGATGATCCATTTGTGACTTTTAGTCATTTACCTGAAGACGCAAAAGTTTCAATTTATTCATTATCTGGAAGCTTATTACGCACATTAGATTCGTTTGATAAAGCTTCTCCTTCTTCACAATTCCTACGTTGGGATTTGAAGAATGAAAGTGGTTTAAGAGTTGCTTCTGGTTTATATATTGCATTAGTTGAATCAGTAAAATACGGACAGAAAATTCTTAAATTTTCTGTGATTCTTCCACAAAAGCAATTACCAAGATATTAATCTTGGCGGATAAATAATAGTAGGAGAAAATAAATAATGAAAAAAATAATTGTTTTAATATTACTCTTTAACATAACTGCTATTTTTGCAGGTGATGTTTCTAGAAAAGGTACTACCGGTGCAGACCAATTGTTTATTCCGGTTGGTGCTAGAAGCATTGCTACTTCAGGAGCTTTTGTTGCTTCTGTTATGGGAGCTGAGGCTATCTATTATAATCCTGCTGGATTAAATAGAAGTAAAGGTTCTGAAGCAATGTTTTCTTACATGAATTACATAGCTGATATCAATGTTAGTTATCTTGGTGTTGCTGGATATTTAGGTGATTTGGGAAGTATAGCTTTCTTTATGAAATCATTTGATATTGGTGACATTGAGCAAACTACCGTTAATGATCCTGATGGAAATGGTGTTTTTTATTCACCTTCTCTTTATACTTTTGGTATTTCATATTCAAAATTAGTTACCGATAGAGTTTCTGTTGGTGTTAATTTGAAGATGATTAATGAAAGTATTATGAGTACAAGTACAACCGGATTTGCAGTTGATTTTGGTGTTCAATATGCCTTTACTGATAATTTTCATATTGGTGTTGTTGTTAACAACGTTGGTGGCAACATGAAATATGATGGTCAAGATTTACAAACAAAAACAAATTTGCCTGGTTCATATCCTGGTTCAACAACTGCAACTTACACAGCTGTTACAGAAGAATTCCAAATTCCTAGTTATTATGAATTAAGCTTAGCTTACAAGTTTAACCTTGACGCCGCTAATGGTTTAGCTCTTGGTGGTGTATTCAGAAATAATAACAACCTTGAAGACGAAATGAGATTCGGTCTTGAATATGATTATTCAAGAATGTTTTATCTTAGAGGTGGATATACATTAATGATGGAAAATTCTGACCAAGCAATTTATAGCTATACGATAGGTGCTGGTATTAATGTTAAATTAATGGATGCATTAAATGCACGATTTGATTATGCGTTTAGACCAGTTGAAAATTTCCCAACTGATAATCATGTATTTACATTGATGTTGGGTGTAAACTAATTTAATTTATATAATTAAATTTAAAAGGTGTCCATTTTGGACACCTTTTTTTTTATACGCATTATAAAGTCTTGGCTTACTTATTTTTAATTAATTTCTTAAATTAGCAACTGATTACTACAACTTATGAGCAACAAATGAAAAAAACATTATTAGTCCTTTTATTACTCATTTCTCAAATTTATTCGCAAGATAAAATTTCTTTTGAATTTGATTATGCAAAATTTAATTACGATTCAACAAAAACTTATTTAGAATTATATTATTCTTTAGGGCAGAGCACATTATCTCAATTCAAAGAAGATAATAAAACTTTTATTGGTGCTTATCTAGATGTTTCAATTGAGGATGCTATTTCTAAGAAAGTATTAGTGAACAATAGATATGTATCCAAAACAGGAATTAAGGATAGTGATTCAACTTATAAATCACAAAATATACTTGGTAATCTTGGCTTTATTCTTAATAGTGGAAAATATCTTTTTAACATTTCTGCTACTGATATTGTTGATTCAAATAAAACTTTAACTTTTAATGAAACAATTGAAATACCCGAAATATTAAATGATAGATATTCATTAAGCGATATTGAATTAGCAACAAGAATTATTTCAGATAGCAAAAATGTAAAATCTATTTTTTACAAAAACACCATGGAAGTATTTCCTAACCCGCACAATATTTACTCTGAACAAATGCCCGTTTTATTTTATTATGCCGAGTTATATAATTTAGATTTATTGAAGTATCAAAGTAAAAATTTGGTTTTAATACAACAATTAAATGATAATCAAGGTAAATCTTTAGAAGTTAAGAACAAAAAACTTTTAACTGATAAGGGTTCGGTTGTTGAGGCCGGAGTAATAAATTTGAAAAAATATCCTACTGGATCCTACAACTTAATATTAAGTATTTTTGAAGATTCTACACAAGTTGGACTTTCTACAGCTAAAAGATTTTATCTTATTAATCAATCAGTTAAAGTTTCAAATACAACTACAATAAGTAATTTAGATGTTAAGAGCAGTGAATTTGGAATATTAAGTGAAGAAGAATGTGATCAACTTTTTGATGTTTCCGATCCAATAGCTAGAAAAGGCGATTCAGATAGTTATGCAAAATTGCAAACTCTTGAATCAAAAAGAAAATTTCTTTTCGATTTTTGGAAGATGAGGGATCAAATTCCTGAAACACCAAAAAATGAATTTAAAGAAGAGTATCTTGAGCGTGTTCGTTATGTTGATCAAAAATATAGAACTTTTGTTAAAAGAGGTGCAAAAACGGATAGAGGCAGAGTACATTTGCAATATGGCGAACCAGATGAAATAGATAATTATCCTAGTGAATACAATATGAAGCCATATGAAATATGGCATTATTACAGTATTGAAGGGGGTGTTGAATTCATTTTTGGTGATATAACAGGTTACAATAATTATGAAATGCTTCACTCAACCAAACGTGGTGAGTTACGCGATGATATGTGGCAAAGACGTATTGTAGTAGATTAATGGAATCCATAATGGATAAAAACCATATTGAGTTTGCTCTTTGGAGATTTTTTACAACTTTTGTTCAAAAGTTAGGTTTTAAAAAAATTCCAAAGTTGGCTAAAATTCTTGCTTATATTTTTTATTATCTAATTCCAATTAGAAAATCTGTTGTAATATCAAATCTTAAAAAAGCCTTTCCAGATAAATCTGAAAATGAAATTAGCAAAATTGCCTTTTTGAATTACATTAATACTGGAACCACTTTTATGGAAATAATGGCTTTTCAAAAAATGACTAAAGAAGAAATTCTTAACTTAGGTTCAGTTAGCAATTTAGAGTTGGCAAAAGAAAAAGTTGAAAATGGTAAAGGTGTTATTCTACTTACGGCTCATTTTAGTAATTGGGAATTCGGTGCCCTTTTTATGGGCTTAATTTTGGATAAGCAAATTAATGTGCTTGTTAAAAAGCAGAGAAATCATTTAGTTGCAAATTGGATGAGTGAGATTCGTGAAAAATTTGCAAATAAAGAAATTCCATTAGGTGTATCAGTGCGCGAATTATATAAAACCTTAGTTTCGGGAGGCATTGTAGGAATTGTTGGAGACCAACGAGCTAAAAAAGAAGGTGGTGTTGTAGTAAATTATTTTGATCAACCAACTGTTACTTTTAAAGGCTTTTCTATACTTGGTATTAAAAACAAAGTTCCTATCATAGTTGTTTTGGGCCATCGTCTCTCTAATGGAAAATACCAACTTGATATAGAAGAGATAAAATATGATAATCTACCAGAAACGCAATCTGAACAAATAATTGAGTTAAATCAAAGATATATGAAAATACTTGAAAATAGCGTTTTAAAATATCCTGATCAATGGCTATGGATGCATAACATTTGGAAATATTAATTTTAATTACAATGTTAATATTATAATATATTTAAATATTAAATAAATAAAAATATGTCAATATTTAGTTTTAAGAATCTTAAAAAATCATCAGTTTATATAACTCCAAATTTTCCTACTTTGGAAACAAAGCGTTATAAAATAAAATTCTTTTCGTTAGTAGGGTATTTTATTTTTTTAATTATAACTCTTATTTTAGTTTTATCACTTTTATTTACCTATACACCTTTGAATGAGATAATTATGTATTTGGAGGATGAAAAAATTACACTTCAAACTGAAAAAATTGCGCAATTGGAACAGAGAGTTGTAATTCTGGCAAATGAACTAAATAGAATTTCAAATGTTGATAAGCGGCTTGGTTTTGCATTAGCAATAGGTAAAACAGATTCTCTAGATTCCACTGCGGCAATTTATGATTCTCTTAGAAAAACGAAAGGCAATATAATTCCTCCCGGGGGTTCAATTTTATTTGTTTTTAATAAATTGATGAATGAAATATTTTCTGATTCGGTATTTTCTGATTCGATATTTTTTATTAGACCAATTAATTCGATTGTTGGAAGAGGATTTATGCCAGAAAATGGGCATCTGGGAATAGATTATTTAGTTAAAGAAGGAACCCCAATACATGCTCCTGAAGATGGAACAATAATATTTGCTGATTATACAATTGAAAATGGGAACGAAATAATTATTCAGCATAAAGATAATTACATAACAATATATTTGCATTGTTCTGCAATCTTAAAAACAGTTAGGCAAGAGGTAGTTCAAGGTGAAATTATTGCTTTAAGTGGAAATACAGGGACAAACACAAGTGGGGCGCATTTACATTTTGAAATATGGAAGAATTCAAAACCAATTAATCCAGAAGGATTATTTATAAACTAGTGGAGAAAATATGGGGAAAAATTATGAAGGTGAAATTAGTATTTTAAGTACAGGGGTTAAATTTGAAGGGAAACTTTCAAGTGATGGAAATCTTAGAATTGATGGTGAATTTGATGGTGAGTTAATTTTGAAGGGTAATTTAACACTTGGTGATAAAAGTAATTCAAAAGGTACTATAAGTGCTTCAAATATTACTTGTGGTGGACAAGTTAGTGGAACTATTGAAGCTTCTGAGAAATTAATTCTTGAATCTTCATCCAAAGTTGAAGGTGATATTTGTGCAAAAATACTTATAATAAATGAAGGTGCAAGTTTTATTGGTAGAAGCAATTTAAAAGAATTAGTTAATGAAAACTAAAAATAATGAGTGAGCCACCTAAAAAAGATTTTACTAATACTTATAAGGAAGTAGGTCCATATCTTGGATTAGGAACTCAATTAGCTGCTTCAATAATTCTTTTGTTTTTTGTTGGTAAATGGTTAGACGAAAAATTTGACCTATTTCCAATTTTAACCATAAGCTTTTCTTTTTTAGGGGGTGGCGCAGGAATCTATAACTTTATTAAATCAGTTCTAAAC
>PCUD01000045.1:28247-28793 GCA_002786785.1 Ignavibacteriales bacterium CG18_big_fil_WC_8_21_14_2_50_31_20
CATTATTAGTATTAAAACCGAAATATCAATTTTTTTAGCCTTATTTATTAACATTATAAATTTATTTCTTGTTCTACTATTTTTTAATTTTTCGAAAAATAAATCAAATAATGCTTTTATGATTTTGAATATTGGGGGAATGGGAATAAGGGTAGTTTTGACCATAATTACTTTTACATTGAGTCTTATTTTCTTGGAAATTGATAAATATGCTTTTATATTTGTATTCTTGATTTTTTACAGTATTAATATCATTTTCGAAATCAAGCATTTTAACTCAAAAAGTGAGAATAAAGTACTCTAAAATATGGAATTAAACACATCTAACGCAATTCAGGACACGCTTCATCAAGCAAAAGGTGATGTTGGATCAGATTGGATAATGCACCACATTCTTGATTCGCATGAACTGGATTTTGCACCTTTTGGTTCAATTCCTCTTCCGCATCTATCACTTTTTGGCCTAGACATTTCAATAACAAAGCATGTTGTATTTTTATGGATTGTAGCCATTTTGTTACTTATTTCATTTAAAATTGCTGCTAA
>PCUD01000045.1:28822-30243 GCA_002786785.1 Ignavibacteriales bacterium CG18_big_fil_WC_8_21_14_2_50_31_20
TTTGATTGTTTTTGTTAGAGATGAAATTGCGAAACCAACAATTGGTAAAGGATTTGAAAAATTCCTTCCTTATTTACTTACAGTCTTTTTCTTTATACTATTTAGTAATTTCCTTGGATTAATTCCAAACGGAGCAACTGTTACAAGTAACATTTCGGTTACAACAACACTTGCTATACTTTCGTTTATTGCCGTTCAAGTTGGTGGAATGATGAAAAATGGAGTTCTTGGATATTTTAAAGGACTTATTCCGTCGGGTGTTCCTGCCTGGCTTTTACCAATTATGTTTATTGTTGAAATTTTAGGCTTGTTTACAAAACCATTTGCTTTAGCAATAAGACTTTTTGCAAATATGACTGCAGGTCATATTGTAATATTTGCATTAATTGGACTTATATTTTTTATGCAAACTTATTTTGTAGCGCCAGTTTCGGTTGCTTTTGCATTATTTATATACTTATTAGAAATTTTAGTTGCATTAATACAAGCCTACATATTTACAATGCTTTCGTCATTGTTTATAGGGATGGCTGTTCATCAAGATCATTAAAATAAATTAAATTATAAACGGAGGAAACTCATGGATTTTGCATATTTAGCTGCTGGTTTTGGTGCTGGCTTAACAGTTATTGGCGGTGCGTTTGGTATTGGTAAATTAGCTAGCTCAGCAATGGAAGCTAGTGGACGTCAACCAGAAGCTGCTGGAGATATTAGAACATCAATGATTATTGCTGCTGCACTTATTGAAGGTATTTCACTTTTTGCATTGGTTATTTGTATTCTTTTGGCATTGAAGTAATATCTTAAAAAAATAATTTGGAGTGCATTGCACTCCATTAATATTTATAAAGGAAAAGATTAAATGGCTAAAATTTTAAATTTGGCTTTTCTTGCTTTTAGTAGTGGTGAATCATCAGGAGGATTGCTTGATGTTAATCCAGGATTGATTTTTTGGGTTGTTATTACTTTTGTGTTGCTTCTTGTTTTATTAAAAAAAATAGCTTGGGGTCCAATACTTAACTCGTTAAACGAAAGAGAAAGTTTTATAAAAGACTCATTAGAGAAAGCCGAAAAAGCTCAAAGAGATGCTGAAAAATTACTTGAGGAAAACAAAGCTAATTTAGCTAAAGCTGAAAGTGAAGCTCAAAAAATTATTGAGCAAGGTCGTGAATATTCTGATAAGCTAAAATCTCAATTACTTGCTGAGGCAAAAAGTACAGCACAAAAGATGATAGCTGAGGCTTCTTCGGAAATTGAAAGAAAAAACAGAGAAGCTTTTAACAATCTTAAAGAAGAAGTTGCTAATATAGCAGTTGATGCTGCTGAAAAGATAATTAGAGCTAATTTAGATAAAGAAAAACAGACAAAATTAATTAATGATTATTTGGATAACTTAAACAAGAATTAGAATGAGTAGTTTT
>PCUD01000045.1:30271-35448 GCA_002786785.1 Ignavibacteriales bacterium CG18_big_fil_WC_8_21_14_2_50_31_20
CAAGATATGCTAAAGCTTTAATGGAATTTGCTGATGTGAGAAATTTATTAGAGCAAGTTTCAAATGATATGATAATGTTGGAAGATTCTATTCTAAAATCTAAAGAGTTAATTGTTGTTTTAAGAAGTCCAATTATTAATAAAGATAAAAAAGATTTAATATTAAAAGAAATATTTGCAAATAAAGTTGAAAAAGTAACTTTAGAATTTTTGCTATTTGTAAATAAAAAAAATAGAGAAAATATACTTTTGGAAATTATCAAAAGATATAATGAAATTAGAAAAATTAAATTAAATAGAGTTGATGCAAAAATTGTTAGTGTTATAGATTTTTCTGATGAACAGAAAAATTTATTGCAAGCTCACTTAAAAGAAATATCGGATAAAACAATTATTCCAAGCTATAGCATAGATGAAACTTTAATAGGAGGATTTACTGTTAAGATTAATGATACAGTAATTGATTCTTCCATTAAACAGCAACTCAAGAAATTAAGAAAAAATTTAGTTAAAAATTGAAAAATAATAAGGTATAAACATGGCTGAAGTTAAACCAGATGAAATATCAGCAATTTTAAGACAACAATTAGCTGGCTTTGATAATGAAGCTGAAATATATGATGTTGGGACCGTTCTGCAAGTTGGTGATGGTATTGCTAGGGTTTATGGATTATCAAAAGTGATGGTTAGTGAACTTGTTGAATTTCCTAATAATGTTATGGGAATGGTGCTTAATCTCGATGAAGATAGTGTTGGTTGCGTACTTTTTGGTGAAAGCCAATTAATTAAAGAAGGCGACACTGTTAAGAGAACAAATCGGCTGGCTTCATTTCCTGTTGGGAATGCAATGTTAGGGCGCGTTGTTAATCCATTGGGTGAACCAATTGATGGAAAAGGTTCAATTCAGCACGATGCATTTATGCCGATTGAAAGAAAAGCTCTTGGTGTTGTTACTCGCCAATCAGTATCTGAACCACTTCAAACTGGAATAACTGCGGTTGATGCTATGATTCCAATCGGTCGAGGACAGCGTGAATTAATTATTGGTGATAGGCAAACTGGAAAGACTGCTGTTGCTATTGATGCAATAATTAACCAAAAACAGACACATACTCAAGAAGCTAAAGAAAATGGTATTGAACCAGTATTTTGTGTATATGTAGCCATTGGTCAAAAAGATTCAACGGTTGCTCAAGTTGTTGCTAAACTAGAAGAGCATGGAGCAATGGAATTTACTACTGTAATTAATTCTGGAGCTTCTACCCCTGCACCGCTACAATATATTGCTCCTTATGCTGGAGCAACACTAGGTGAGTATTTTAGAGATAAGGGTCAACATGCATTAGTTGTTTATGACGATTTATCTAAACAAGCTGTAGCGTATCGCGAACTATCTTTGTTATTACGAAGACCTCCAGGCCGTGAAGCATATCCAGGAGACGTATTTTATGTTCATTCGCGTTTACTTGAAAGAGCTTCCAAACTCAATGATAGTATGGGTGGCGGTAGTTTAACTGCTCTTCCAATTATTGAAACACAACAAGGTGATGTTTCTGCTTATATTCCTACAAATGTAATTTCAATTACTGATGGACAAATTTACCTTGAACCAAGTTTATTTAATGCTGGAATTCGTCCTGCTATTAATGTTGGTATTTCAGTTTCTCGTGTTGGTGGAAATGCACAAATCAAAGCTATGAAAAAAGTTGCTGGTTCATTAAAATTAGATTTAGCTCAATATAGAGAGTTGGAAGCATTTGCTAAATTTGGTTCTGATCTTGATAAAGCTACCCAAAGAACCCTATCAAGGGGAGCAAGGTTGGTTGAATTACTTAAACAAGGACAGTATAGCCCAATTAAAGTTGAAAAACAAGTTGTAAGTGTTTTCCTAGGTACCCAAGGTTTACTTGACGAAATACCTGTTAAGGATATTAAAAGATTTGAACAAGAATTCATTGAATATCTTGAATTAAAAGAAAATGATGTTTTTGTTTCAATTAGAAAAGAAAAAGTTTTAAGTGATTCTATTGTAAATAGTTTAAGAACAAATGCTCAAGAATTTAAAAATAAATTTCAAGTTTCTGAATAAATTTTATGGCAACTTTAAGAGATATAAAACGTAGTATTTCTGGTGTAAAGAGTACACAAAAAATTACTAAAGCTATGAAAATGGTTTCTGCAGCCCGTTTAAACAAGGCTCAGGAAAACATTATTAATTCTCGTCCGTACTATAGAAAAATATCAGAAGTACTTATGCAGTTACTAGCGGTTGAAAAAAATTATGAACACCCATTACTTTCAGAAAGTGGCGAAGAAAAAATTGCTATTATTGCAATTTCATCTGATAGAGGTTTGTGTGGTGCATTTAATAATAACATTATTTCTGAAGTTGAAAAAATGATTAATGTTAATTATTCTGAGCAAAACAAGAATCAAAATCTTGCTTTATTTTGTGTTGGGAAAAAAGTGAATGACTATTTTACACGCCATGGATATAAAGTTGAAAAAGGTTTCAATGGAATATTTAGTGATTTAAAATTTGATTTTGTTGCTCAACTTAATAAGCAATTAGCAAATAGATTTGTTTCGAGTGATTTTGATAAAATTATTGTTGTTTATAATAAATTTCAATCAGTTGCACAACAAAAAGTTACAGCATTGCAGCTTTATCCCATAAAACCAGAAAATTCAGAGGATAAAGTACAATTAGTAAATTTGGATTACATTTTTGAACCAGATAAAAAAACAATTATTGACAATCTTCTTCCACAATACTTAAATGCACAATTATGGGCTATATTGTTAGATTCTTACGCTGGTGAACTTGGAGCCCGTATGACAGCAATGGATATGGCTACTGAAAACGCTTCTGAAATGATTAGCTCACTTCAATTAAACTACAATAAAAGACGTCAGGCAGCAATTACTAACGAAATATTGGAAATTGTTTCTGGTGCTAATGCTCTTAAAGGAAATTAATTTTTGAGTAGGAGAAATTAATTTAATGCTCGAAGATTTAACTTTAAAATTTGACAAAGCCCTAAAAAAGGTTACTGGTCAAGGACGTTTAACAGAACAAAACATCTCAGATACAATGCGAGAACTTCGCAGAGTGTTGCTTGATGCTGATGTGAACTATAAAGTTGCTAAATCTTTTATTGATGATGTAAAAATTAAAGCACTTGGCGAAGAAGTTCTTGCTTCGGTTTCGCCAGGGCAGATGATTACAAAAATTCTTTACGACGAACTTACCCGACTTATGGGTGGAACTCGGTCAGAATTAACATTTAGTGCTTCTGGCCCTACAATTATTTTGATGGTTGGTTTACAAGGTTCTGGAAAAACTACATTTAGCGCAAAACTTGCTAAATATTTAAAGGATAAAAACAGAAAAGTACTACTTACTGCTGCAGACGTTTATCGCCCTGCTGCAAAAGATCAGTTAAAAACTCTTGGTACACAAATTGAAATCCCAGTATTTTCAATAGATGAAAGCAAAGATGCTGTTTTAATTTCACAGGAATCTGTTAAATTTGCTGTTGCAAACGGACTTAATACAATTATAGTAGATACCGCTGGTCGTTTGCATGTTGATGATGTTTTAATGGATGAGATTAAACGAATTAAAGCAGCAATTAAACCAACAGAAATACTTTTTGTTGTTGATTCAATGACTGGGCAAGACGCAGTTAATTCTGCTAAAGCATTTCACGATGCAGTTGATTTTGATGGCGTTGTTCTTACAAAACTTGATGGTGATTCACGCGGAGGTTCTGCTCTTTCAATTAAAGCTGTTGTTGATGTTCCAATAAAATTTTCAAGTCTCGGTGAAAAATTAGATTCAATTGAGATTTTCCATCCAGATAGATTAGCTTCAAGAATTCTTGGCAAAGGTGATGTTATTTCCCTTGTTGAAAAAGCACAAATTCAATATGATGAAAGAGAAGCTGAAGATTTAGAAAAAAAACTGCTCTCAAATAATTTTAACTTTGAGGATTTTCTTAAACAAATAAAAATGATTAAGAAAATGGGTTCATTAAAATCCTTGCTTGGAATGATTCCAGGTTTAGGTACAAATTTGAAAAATGTTGATGTGGATGACAAACAACTTATAAAAGTTGAATCAATTATTCAATCAATGACAAAAGAAGAACGAGGGAACCCAAAAATATTAAATGGTAGCAGAAGAATGAGAATTGCTAAAGGAAGTGGCAATTCTATTCAAGATATAAATAGACTCATTAAGCAATTTAAAGAAATGGGTAAAATGATGAAAATGTTTAAAAATAATAAAAATTTACAACGAGCAATGAAAAAAGGGAAAGGGAAATAATAATTTCTTATCTGTTTGTAAAAATAGATAATTGTATAAGTTTAAAAAAAATAGTAATTTAACTTTTAATTAATATAAAAATATGTACGGAGGTTCTTAATTGGCTGTAAAGATTAGATTAAGAAGAATGGGAAAAAAAGGACAACCAATTTATAAAGTTGTCGCTGCTGATGAGCGTTCGCCTAGAGATGGTAAGTTTATTGAAATTATTGGTATGTATAATCCAATTACTAACCCTGCAACAATTGATATTAAAGAAGATAGAGCTTTATATTGGTTGGGTGTTGGTGCACAACCAACAGCAACAGTAAAAAATCTTCTTTCTAAACAAGGAGTTTTATACAAACAAGATTTGTTAAATTCTGGCTTAAAGGAAGAGGAAGTTGCAGTAAAGGTAGATGAATGGCTTAAAAATAAAGAAGCAAAATTAGCTTCAAAAGTTGTAAAAAAAGCTGTTGCAAATTCAACTAAAGATAAAAAAAAGATTGAAGAAAAAGTGTCAGATATAGAGGACACGATTTCTGAAAACATACAAGAAGAAAAAGCTGAGTAGTTAGTATTCTTTTTGTTTTATTATGTGCCCTTTTTTCTAAATTATGAAAGGTATTCTCATGAAAGAATTCATCGAATTTATCTCAAAACATCTTGTCGATGCTCCAGATAATGTGAGTGTTGTGTTATCTGAAAATAGTGACAAGACAATTGAACTTACTTTAAAAGTAGGTGCAGAGGATGTTGGTAAGGTTATAGGTAAACAAGGTAAAACAGCTCAGGCTATGAGAACCCTACTTACTGCTATTGCTGCTAAGGATGGTAAAAGGGCAATTTTAAAAATTTTAGATTAA